>JBAQWI010000037.1:0-5652 GCA_049298835.1 Oscillospiraceae bacterium | reverse complement strand
GATTATATGCGATTAAAAGAGAATTACATCTACATTTTGCTTTGTGATGACAGCACACTATATACAGGGTGGACCAATGATTTAGAACATAGGCTCAAAGTTCATAACGAGGGAAAAGGTGCAAAATATACCAAGCCAAGACTTCCAGTTACACTAGTATATAGCGAGGGTTTTTCGACCAAATCTGAAGCGCTCAAACGTGAATGTGCGATTAAGAAAATGACTAGAGAAGACAAAATGAAACTGATTGCTAGTCAAAAGATAACCAAGTGATAGTTTGAAATAATGAAAGGTGGGACGTGGGCATAAAACTTCACTTTCATGTTGAGTACGTGCACGACATGGGTGGAGCATCATGCTCCAAAAAATGGAGTTAAAATTAACTGATTCAATTGAAAAGTTAAAGGGTGTTGGCACAAAACGTGCGACACTCTACAAAAAGCTTGGAGTAGAAACCCTCTACTCCTTATTAACGTTTTACCCTCGCACCTATCTTGATTTAACCGACCCGACACCTATTATGGAGACTATTTTTAATGAAAATCATGTCATTCGGGCAACGGTTTACAAAAAGCAAGGCGAGCAACGTATTCGACAGGGACTGTCACTCTTTAAGGTGTTTGTAAATGACGACAGTGGTGAGCTAGTCGTTACAATTTTCAACTCAAAATATATGTACGATGCCCTAGTTGATGGTGAGGAATATTGCTTTTATGGTAAGGTTACGGGAAACCTCATAAAACGTGAAATGACATCACCGATGTTTGTGAGAGCGGACGAGAGTTCCTTGGTGCGCCCAACATACAATCTAACCGAGGGGCTTAGCAACAAGGTGATTCAAGGAAACATTAAGGAAGCATTGGCGGTTTGGGGAGATCGGCTCACTGACGATATCCCAACCCAAATACGTCAGCAGTATCACCTTTGCCAACTACGATATGCAGTTGAAAACATCCACTTTCCAGAGGATAATGCGGCGCTTAAAATTGCCCAAGAACGTTTAATTTTTGAGGAACTGTTAATCCTACAACTAGGATTAATTCTTCTAAGACGCAAAAATCGTAGGCAAACAGGTGTGACAATTGTGGACACCGATATCTCAAAGTTTTATAGCACACTTCCCTTTACCCTTACCAAAGGTCAACAAGATGCAATCAATGACGCCCTTGCTGATTTAAAAAGGCAGATACCGATGAACCGATTGATACAAGGTGACGTTGGTTCGGGAAAAACAATGGTTGCGGCAGCACTTTGCTATGCTTGTCACAAAAACGGCTATCAATCAGCAATCATGGCACCAACTCAAATACTAGCTGACCAGCATTACGATACACTTTCAAAGCAACTTGAACCGATAGGGGTTAAATGCTGTTTGCTTACAGGCTCACAAACTGCAAAGCAGCGTACTTCAATAAATGAGGGTATCAAGGATGGAACATATAGCGTTGTAATTGGAACGCATACACTGGTACAAGAATCTGTGGAGTTTCAATCACTTGGGCTTGTTGTAACCGATGAACAACACCGTTTTGGTGTGGCACAAAGAGCGGCACTTTCAAATAAGGGAGACAATCCTCATTTACTTGTAATGTCTGCAACACCAATTCCACGCACACTTGCACTAATCATTTATGGCGACCTTGACGTGTCTACTATAAAAGAACTTCCAGCAGGGCGTATTCCCATTGACACATTCTCAATCTCCACTAAAAAACGTGCTAGGGCACTTGGCTTTATTAAAAATCAAATTGATGAGGGTAGACAAGCTTATATTGTCTGTCCTTTGATTGATGAGAATGAAAGCGAGTTAATCTCCACAACTGAGTATTTGAATGGACTTCAAACGACCGAACTTGCAACTTACAACATTGGCTCGTTGAATGGCAAACTCAAAGCCAAGGAAAAAGAACAGCTTATGGCAAGATTCAAAGCAAATGAAATACAGATATTGGTATCGACTACCGTTGTCGAGGTAGGGGTTGACGTAGCCAATGCAACTGTGATGATGATTGAAAACGCAGAGCGTTTTGGGTTGTCACAGCTTCATCAGCTTAGGGGGCGTGTTGGCCGTGGCGAGCATAAAAGCTATTGCATTCTTGTGTCGGATAATCAAGGCGAGGACAACAAGAAACGGCTTGAGGTTATGAAGTCAACAGGTAACGGCTTTTTAATTGCAGAAGAAGACTTAAAACTGCGTGGTCCAGGTGACTTTTTTGGGCTCCGTCAACATGGATTGCCAGCATTAAAGCTTGCAAATTTATATGATGATATGGACGTATTAAAGCAAACACAACAGCTTGCAAGAGTGATTGTTGACAAAGATAATGACCTTAAAAGTGAAGAAAACGTTGGTTTACGCAAATTGGTAAAAAAATTATTTGACCAAAATCAACAGGTAGCATTGAATTAAAATCAAACCTTGTAGGAGGGAACTCAAATAAGAAAGTTTGTATATACTATAGAAGAAAAAGACGATAACCGTACTGTAGAGAATTTTTTGCGACAGGAAAAAGGCTACTCTAGGCGAATTATTACAAGACTGAAGCTAAGCAAAGAAGATATTAGCCTAAATGGTGGGCATATTAAGATGATAGACAGTCTTCATACAGGCGATGTTTTAACCACTATTTTGCGTGAGGAAACTGGGGTAAAGCCAAATTATGAGCTTACTGTTCCAATTGTATATGAAGATGAAGATGTTATCGTTTATAACAAGCCCCCATTTATGCCTATTCATCCCTCAAACGGGCATCTAGAAGATACACTAGGCAATGTCTTTTGCGCACATATGCAAAAGTTAGGCATAGATGCGGCGTTTCATCCCATCAACCGGCTTGATAGGGACACCAGTGGACTTTGCGTTGTTGCAAAAAATTCTCTTGCAACTAGGATGCTTTTTGATAATATGACAAAGGAATATACTGCGATTGTTTGTGGAAAAGTCATTCCTAAAATAGGCAAAATTGACGCTCCTATTATGAGGCTTTCAGGTAGTAAGATTCAGCGTTGTATTGGCGATGAGGGGCAACGTGCAGTTACAAACTATAAGGTAGAGCTTGAAACTGCTAAATACTCACTTGTACGTGTTAATCTTGAAACAGGGCGAACTCATCAAATACGAGTGCATTTTGCCCATATAGGCAACCCACTTGCAGGTGATAGTATGTATGGTGGCGATATGAATGACATTAATAGGCAAGCATTGTGTTGTAGTAGGGTAGGGTTTATGCATCCAATTATGAATAAATGCATACATTTGTGCATAGATATACAAAGTGATATGTATAAACTAGTGCAGAATGAATAAAATTTAAAAAATATGCAAGGTTTTTGTATTTTTATATTGCTTTTTTGCATATAGTGTGATAAAGTATAAACAACGAAAAAAACAGCGACACAAACAGTTATGAACTGTCTTTGAACTAATCACAAATAATGGAGGAAAGTATTATGAAAAAAATTATTGCATTAGCTTTAGCATTGACAATGTCAGCAGTTTTGTTTGCAGGTTGCAAAACAAAAGAACAAGTGGTTATTAATTCAGCAGAGGAACTAAACGGATTGACGATTGGCTGTCAAGGCGGAACAACTGGTGAAACTTGGGTGCTTGAAAATTGTACTAAGAAAAAACCAAATCCATACAAATCAGGTATGGATGCAGCTCTTGATCTTAAAAACGGTAAAATTGATGCAATTGTTTTAGATGAACTTCCTGCTAAATCAATTGTTGAAAAAAATTCAGACTTAAAAATTCTTGATATTAAATTTTCAAAAGAAGAATATGCAATTGCTGTTAAAAAAGGCAACAAAGAGCTTGTAGATTCAATTAACGCTACAATTAAAAGTATGAAAGATGATGGATCTTATAAAACACTAACGGATTCATTTATGCCAGCAGACGGTAAAATTGTTATTCCGGCAGATGTTGCTACAAGTGGCTCAAAGCAATTAAAAATGGGTACAAATGCAGAGTTTCCTCCCTTTGAATATGTTGAGGGCAACAAGGTTGTTGGATTTGATATTACAATGAGTCAATATGCGGCAGCAAATTTTGATGGAAAACTTGAAGTTATAAATATGGCATTTGATAGCTTGATTTCTGCACTACAAGCAGGTACAGTTGACTTCGTTGCAGCAGGTATGAGCGTAACCGAAGAAAGACAAAAAAACGTTGATTTTTCAGACCCTTACTATGAGTCAGAACAAGTTATCATCGTTAGAAAATAGCATACAACTAGGATTATATAAACAATAGGGTGGAGAAAAATACTCCGCCCAATTGTTGCGTTATAAGAGAAAGTTTTGCACGGCATTTAAAATAATGATAGGGATTTTTGTCCTATTTAGGAGGAATGGTTTTTGTTCACCAAAATTTATGAAGTAATTGTTTCTTTGTATACACAATTTTACGAAACAATGATTGTTGATGGAAGATGGATGCTGATTGTTGAAGGTTTAGGAAATACTTTACTAATCGCACTATGTGCAATTATAATTGGTACATTCATCGGTTGTGTGCTAGCACTTTTTAAGCTGTCAAAAAATATTGTGTTGCGTGCAATTGCAACCACCTATACTACAATAATAAGGGGTATTCCACTTGCAACTCAGCTTATGATTTTCTATTTCGTTATATTTGCAAAGGTAGGCTGGGACAGTAGAATTGTTGCAATTATCGGTTTTGGAATAAATTCTGGAGCCTATGTTGCTGAAATTTTTAGGGCAGGTATTCAAGGTGTTGACCTTGGACAAAGCGAGGCAGGGCGTTCCCTTGGCTTAAACAAAAGACAAACAATGACTAAAATTGTGCTTCCACAAGCAATTAAAGCGGTTCTTCCTACCTATACAAGTGAGTTCATTGCGTTGATTAAAGAGACTTCTATTGTAAGCTTTATCACGGTTATGGATTTGACTAAAGCAAGTGATATGATTAGGAATGCAACCTATGACCCATGGACACCGCTTTTTACGGCGGCAGTTATTTATCTAGCCTTAACGTATGGGCTTACTAAGCTGTTTGCAGTATTAGAAAGGAGGTTGGCTCGTAGTGATAGAGGTTAAAAACTTATGCAAAAGTTTTGGAAGTAATGAGGTTTTAAAAGACATTACCGAAACAATTACACAGGGTGAGAAAGTAGTCATCGTTGGACCATCTGGTTCAGGTAAAAGTACATTTTTGCGTTGTCTTAATCTACTTGAACAACCTACTAGTGGTGAGATTTGGTTCGAGGACACAAATATTACAGATAAAAAATGTAATATGGATAACGTTAGACAAAAGATGGGAATGGTGTTCCAACACTTTAACCTTTTTCCACATCTTACTGTGCTCCAAAATATTACACTTGCACCTATTACGTTAAAACTACAATTTAAAGAGGAAGCTGAGGCAAATGCAAAGCGGTTGCTTGACCGTATCGGGCTTCTTGATAAGGCGAACAGCTATCCAGCGATGATATCTGGCGGACAAAAACAACGTATTGCAATTGTACGTGCACTTGCTATGAACCCTGATGTAATGCTGTTTGATGAGCCAACCTCTGCACTTGACCCCGAGATGGTAGGCGAGGTTTTAGAGTTAATGAAAGAACTTGCAAACGATGGTATGACAATGGTTTGCGTTACCCACGAAATGGGATTTGCGAGAGAAGT
>JBAQWI010000036.1:0-1877 GCA_049298835.1 Oscillospiraceae bacterium | reverse complement strand
GGTTTGGCATGGTACTGTTAAATCAAGAACAAATTAAAGAAATTATTCCTCATCGTGATCCATTTTTGCTGATAGATGAGGTTATAGAGCTTGAGCCAGGTATTCGCATCGTTGCAACAAAACATCTAAAAGAAGATGAGTTTTGGTTTAAGGGACATTTTCCACAAAGTCCAGTACAACCAGGTGTCTTAACAATAGAAATGCTTGCACAAGCAGGTGCAGTTTGTATGTTATGCTTGCCAGAGAACAAAGGTAAAATTGGATTTTTGGCAGGAATTAATGATGCAAAGTTTAGAGGAATGGTGTTTCCAGGCGATACACTGACATTAGAGGTTGAGATTATTAAAGTAAGAGGCTCAATTGGAATTGGTAAAGCAATCGCTTATGTAGATGGTAAAAAAGTAGTTTCAGCAGAAATCAAGTTTGCACTTGGGCAGGCTGAACATGCAATCATATCGGACACTAAGTAATTATAAAAGATTGCTTTTGTTACTTGCGCTGTAAAATTTTTTATATTTCTTAAAATTAATTTATCCATATCATATCCATAGAGGAGTGAAGAACACTTGTTTAACAAAATATTGATTGCCAATAGAGGCGAAATTGCGGTACGTGTAATTAGGGCTTGTCGTGAGCTTGGAGTTAGAACCGTTGCGGTTTTTTCTGAAGCAGATCGTGGAGCATTACATGCAGAGATTGCTGATGAAGCAATTTGCATTGGCCCAGCACAATCAAAAGATAGCTACTTAAATGTAAAATCAATTCTTGCAGCTTGCGAACTTACAGGTGCGCAAGCAATTCACCCTGGTTTTGGGTTTTTGTCTGAGAACGCTGCCTTTGCAAGAAATTGCAAAAAATGTGGAGTTACATTCATTGGGCCTAATGCTGAGTCAATCGACCTTATGGGCGATAAGGCAACAGCTAAAATTACAATGAAAAAAGCAGGAGTTCCAGTAGTTCCTGGTTCTGAAGGAATTGTCAAAACCATGGAAGAAGCAAAAAAAATTGCAGATGAGATTGGCTATCCAGTTATGATAAAGGCATCTGCTGGTGGTGGCGGACGTGGTATTCGACTAGTGAATGTGGAAAGCGAACTAGAAGGTGCTATGAATTCAGCAAAACAGGAGGCGTTATCATTTTTTGCAAATGATGAAGTCTACATAGAAAAATTCATTATAGACCCACGCCATGTTGAAATTCAAATTTTAGCCGATGGTTTTGGCAATGTCATTCACTTAGGCGAGCGTGATTGCTCCATGCAACGCAGAAACCAAAAGGTGATTGAAGAATCTCCATGTCCTGTTATGACACCAGAGTTGCGTGAGAAAATGGGTGACGCTGCCATAAAAGCGGCAAAAGCTTGTAACTATAAAAATGCCGGAACTGTAGAGTTTTTGCTTGCAGCTGACAACAGTTTTTATTTTATGGAAATGAACACACGAATTCAGGTTGAACACCCCGTTACTGAATTTGTTACTGGGATTGACATTGTCAGACAGCAAATATTGATTGCAGACGGACAAGAATTGGCAATTAGCCAATCAGATGTTGTTTTAAAAGGCCATTCCATTGAGTGCAGAATCAATGCTGAAAACCCAGAATTCAATTTTAGACCATCACCTGGAAAAATTAGAGCACTTCATATGCCTGGTGGCCCAGGAGTTAGGATTGATAGTGCGGTTTATCAGGGTTATGAAATTACACCATACTATGACAGTATGATAGCAAAACTTATCGTTTACGCACCGACTAGGCAAGAGGCTATTCGTAAGATGAAATGGGCTTTGGCTGAATTTTTGATTGAGGGTGTTGACACAAATATTGATTTCCAACTAAGCCTTATAAGAGATAAAAACTTTGAAAATGCAACCTATGAC
>JBAQWI010000035.1:0-2788 GCA_049298835.1 Oscillospiraceae bacterium | reverse complement strand
TCAAATGAGGTGTCAGATATTCGCTAATATTGAGTGAACTAAAAACTTGGGGAAAGCAGATATTCATTTCTGGATATGAAAACTGTCTACTGTAATCACAGCGATTCACTCTGCCGTAACAACAGATAAGAAATTCGGGCGAAGTTAGAGCCTAAGTTACGACAACCAAGCGGTACATAGGATTAAATCCCGAATATTTACATTGATTATTATTCGTAATTTATTTACAAGAAATTGCCGAAAATTAGATTAGATTGGGTTTAATCTTTGGTGTAAAGTAAACGGTGGTTAGTTGCTTTCAACTCAAGAACAAAGGCGAGGCATGAAAAATATTTTACACATTTCAGACTTACATGTGAGTCAAATTCCCACAATAGGGATGGTGGAATATCGTTTGAAGCAATTACTCGATAGTCTGCTGAATGATTTAGATCAATTCCCAGAAATTGACCTTATTTTGATAACAGGTGACATAACTTATTCTGGTGTTGATGAAGAATATGAGATTTTTGATCGGCATTTACTATCTCCATTATTAACTAAACTAAATTTAGATTTTTCTAGAGTTGTAATTACTCCTGGCAATCATGATTTAAACAGAAAGGATTGGAAAGAGTCAGAGCTAACAGTCAGAGATAATTTATATTCTAAAATTGATCAGGTTCGCATAGAAAAAATTAAGCAGGAAATTATTAATGACGGTGTTTGTAAAAGACTAGAGGCTTTTAACCGTTTTAGAGACAAAGTGGACGAGTTGGAGCAAAAGATAAAAATATTAATTAACCCATTGTTTGCCGTGTACGAAATTGATGGTATTGGGATTGGATGTATAAATAGTTCGTGGTTAGCTTATGAAAGTGATCGAGAAAAACTGATTATCGGAGAATGGCAAATTAAAGAAATTCTCAGGAAGTTGAAGATTTACCAACAAAAAATTTTAGTTCTACATCACCCTCTAGACTGGTTACATCCAGATGATAGGCGGGTTGTTTCAGACTTAATCCATCAGTCAGGAGTTAAGTGTGTATTTTATGGGCATATGCATGATTTTAGTATGCTTAGGGAGTCACAGTTTGCAGAAAACTCAATTCTTAAAATGCAAGCAGGAAAGTTTGATGTTAGCAAAGATGATGGATTTGGAGGTTATTCAATAATAAAGCTTTTGGAAAACAACAAGTTTGAAAATGGGAAAGTTATTTTTAGAAAGTATGGCTATAAAAGTGAGAAATTTATACCTTGGACTGAGCGTTCGAAGAATGGAGAGTTTGATTACTCACTGGAAGATAGTGAACCGTTTAACACAGCCGCTTTTGCTGAAGTATGTGAAGAATTAATTAAAGAAATTGATTACGATTTAATTTGTAATACTGGGCTTCCTCAGGATCAACAACGAAAGTTAAGTGAAATTTTTGTGCAGCCTGTATTGGCAATTGATGACGAAAGCTTAATGACTGAAAGTTATGATGCTAATAAACAAGGTGATGAAAGCAACAGAGTAGTCACTTTGAAAAACATTTTCTTATCTTCAGCATCTTACGTAATTTTGGGTGCAGAAAACTCTGGTAAAACCTCTCTCGCAAAACGATTATTATTAAATTACTTAACAGAACAATCTCATGAAAATGTTAATTCTATTGTCTACTATTTAGATATAAAAAAATCTAACTTCAACAGTGTTAATCAGATAAAAAATCAATTAATTAGCTTCTATACAGAACATGATTCTGCGAGACAACTTACCTCAAAGTTAGAGAAAAAGTTAGCTGGCGAGGGTGCTGTAATCGTTTTTGACTCACTAGATTTATTGGATAGAAATAAAATTAAATTGCTAAAAAACTTTGTTATTGAACATAAGAGTGCAAAGTTTGTTATGTTTGGTCAATTGCCAATTAAAACAGCTTTTGTGGATTTGGTTTCTGAAGTTTCAACTGCAACGGAGCCCACATTAAAGTTTAATTTTTTAACCATAAAGAATATACAACGTAGCCATGTTAGAGATCTTTTTGAAAAGTGGTCTCCTAATACAAATGGTGAAAATGAGAAAGCTATTAAATATGCTTTAAGTGTAATAAATGGTGCTGGCATGCCGAGTAATCCTTTCGTATACACAATGCTTTTATCCATCGCAGAGAGAAAGTCAACGGTTCAGAAAAGTTATATGCATGAAGCAGATCTTGTTGAAAATTTTATTGAAACTATATTACAAAAACATGTCGTTAATGTAAGTAGTGACAGCCCGCAGTATAAAGATATATTGCTTTATTTAGGGTTCATCTCAGACAAAATGCATATCAGTAATTGTTATGCGCGTTCTAAGAACGAATTACGGGCTGATGCACATGAGTTTAATAAATTAATATCACAAAACTTTGACATTGAAAAATATATAAATCCACTCATAGATAGTGGGGTTTTGAAGAGTGAAGACGATAATTATGTTTTCTCACAAGTTTGTTTTTTTAATTATGCATATGCCAACTGGCTCTCAAAAAAAAATATTAATTATGACGAATTAGATGAGAGCTTGAGCTTTATTAGATTTGATAAAGTAATTGAATATTTGTCTGCACTGAAAAAAAGTGACGTGGAGATTTTAGAGTGTCTGTTTCGGAAAGTAGATAAGGCTTGGAGTGCATTACTCGAAATAGATGGACTTTCTGATTTAAGCGATGCTGAGTCTGAAATTTCAAAATCTGTCGAGCATGATTTAATTGATTTGATCAATCATGATCACATAGAAACCTCATTAAACGGAGAGAACCAAACTAAAGAAGAAGCTGATCAATAT
>JBAQWI010000034.1:0-16044 GCA_049298835.1 Oscillospiraceae bacterium | reverse complement strand
ATTATAATTTAAGCGAAGGAGGGGGGTGATCGGGTCTAAAAAAACGATTTGTGAAAAGTGCGTTTTGTGTTTTTTGAAAGAGGAATTGTGTTTTTGAAATCGCGCGTAGGTTTTGTCGGACTGAAATAAAAATCGATCGACTGAATTATTTCATTTGGTAAAAATAATCGCGCATAACATGATTATTTTACAACGAAGCTAAATAGAAAGAAGTGTTTAAGTAGGAAATTAGATGAAGTATTGTAATAAAAAAACGTGAGTAATCGTTTTTCTCGGCGAAACTATTGGAAAAATCCAATAGATAAGTTAAAATAGCGCGACTCATATGAAAATCTAATTGGGAAGATAAAAGATATAGTGACTATTCCTAAAAACGAATTGATGCGTTCCTATGTAATTTGTATCATTTGGTAAATTCCATATTAAGCGAAGTATACAATTCCAGTGGAATTTGTATCATTTGGTAAATCGTGTCCAATCCAAATGTGATAAATTACTGTAAATAGCACATACAAGCTATTATTTTAATACTAAACCAGATTGTTAGTGTATATTGATTCAATATGCACTAATCACCAAAATAAAACGGAACATCCTGTCAATTTTCTCATTACAAAAGCCATATATCCAAATAGCGTATCATAAATCGTATTCCTAATAAAATCTCCAATCCTGCTCCAATTACAAAGCAACTTACCTCCAAATAGCGTAACATAAATAGTATTCTGAATAAAACCTCCAATCCCACATCCTTTCCCAACTCAATCATCAAAGACCACATGCGTTCCTAAAATACACTATCAAAATAACTCATTTCCAGACTAATAAAATATTAATCTGGAAACTCATCCAGGAGAAGCCCGTTATCTCATCACAAACAAACATCAAGGACTATCTAGTAAGTAACTAATTTAGCACCAACCAGAATATCCATCAGATCCAAGCACCAATCAGATTCTTTACCAAGTCAATAGATCCCAGTATTAATCATGCTATCCAACAGTTCACACAACTTATCAAACAATACACAATCATTCAAATTACTTATTTTAATCACAACAAAAAGTCCATAGGTTTTCCCCAGACTTACTACTTTCATAAACATTTTCAAGCTCTCCATCAAGTCAACCGATTTAAGCATTAATCGGGTTCTTCATTAGGTCAGCAGATCTAAACATCAATCAGACTATCCAACAGTTCACACAACTTATCAAACAATACATAATAATTCAAATTATTTATTTTAATCGCATAACAAAAAAGTCCATAGGTTTCATATCTGAGCTCTCCCCCTTTTACAAACTTTTGAGTCACCCATAATATTTCCAATAGGTCAATAGATCCTAGTATTAACAGATCATCCAAAAGGTTTCATTTATGAACCCATAGGATTTATCCAGAAGCTATCTTCTTTCAAGAACATCTTAGAGCCTACAAATATCCAATCAGTTTATTCCTCTTTCACAAACGCTTTCGAACCTCCAATAGGACAACAAATAAAACAAATAATCATTCACCAAAAAAATATTTTTCATGAGACCACAGGATTTCTCCAGAAGCTATCCTCTTTCGCAAACATTTTCAAGCCTTCCTAATCATGCCATAGGATTTCTCCAGAGGCTATCCTCTTTCAAGAACATCTTCGAGCCTACAAATATCCAATCAGTTTATTCATCTTTCGCAAACAATACATAATCATTCGAATTACTTATTTCAATAGCACAACAAAAAAGTCCACAGGTTTTCCCCAGATTTACTACTTTCATAAACATTTTCGAGCTCTCCATCAAGTCAATCGATCTAAGCACTTCACCAGGTCAACAGCTCCAAGCATTAATCAGGCTATCCAACAGTTCACACAACTTATCAAACAATACATAATAATTCAAATTATTTATTTTAATCGCATAACAAAAAAGTCCATAGGTTTCATATCTGAGCTCTCCCCTTTTACAAACTTTTTGAGTCATCCAATAAATTAACTAATTCAAGTATTAATAGGGCTATCTAACAGGTCGATAGATCCAATCATCAATGAAGCAAACAGAAAAAATAAATTACAAAAGTCTACTACAAAGATTCTCAATGAGCTATCCTTTCACAAACTTTTTGAGTCCTCTTTCACAAACATATTCGAGCATCCAATATGTCAATGAATCCAAACATCAATCAAGATTTCCAATAGCTCACATAATTTATCAAACAATACATGGTCATTTAAAATACTTATCTTAATTGCATCATTTTGGTTCAATTAAGAATATCCAAACATTAAGTCAATTAGTCGTGTGCTAAAAATATTTTTAAAAAAGTCCATGGGTTTTCTCCAGAAGTCATTCTCTTTAACAAACATCTTTGAGCATCTAATAGGTAAATAAATCAAGATTTCCAACAGCTCACATATCTTATCAAACAATACATAGTTATCCAAAATACTAATATTAATTGCATTATTTTGGTCCAATCAAGAATATCCAATGTCAAGTCAATTGATCGTGCACTGAAAATATTTTTAAAAAAGTTCACAGGTTTTCTTCAGATGTCATCCTCTTTCACAAACATCTTCGAGCCCTCCAATGGGTTAACAAATCCAAACATCAATCAAGATTTCCGACAGCTTACCAAATAAGACATGATCATTCAAAATACTCATATTAATTGCATCATTTTGGTTCAGTAAAGAATATTCAATGTCAAGTCAATTAGTCGTGTGCCAAAAAATGTTTTTTAAAACCCATAGGTTTTCTCCAGAAGTCATCCTCTTTCGCAAACGTTTTCGAGCCTCCGATAGATCAATTAATCAAGATTTCCAATAACTCACACAACTTATCAAACAATACATAATCATTCAAATTATCTATTTTAATCACACAACAAAAAAAGTCCACAGGTTTCATATCTGAGCCATCCCCCTTTTACAAACTTTTTGAGTCACCCATAATATTTCCAATAGGTCAATAGATCCTAGTATTAACAGATCATCCAAAAGGTTTCAATTATGAGCCCATAGGATTTCTCCAGAAGCTATCCTCTTTCAAGAACATCTTCGAGCCTCCAAATATCCAATCAGTTTATTCCTCTTTCGCAAACGCTTTCGAACCTCCAATAGGACAGCAAATAAAACAAATAATCATTCACCAAAAAATATTTTTTCATGAGACCACAGGATTTCTCCAGAAGCTATCCCTATTAAGTTATCCTTTCACAAACTGTTTGAGTCATCCAATAAATCAACTAATTCAAGCATTAATAGGGCTATCTAACAGGTCGACAGATCCAGTCATCAATGAGGTAAACAGAAAAAATAAATTACAAAAGTCTACTACAGAAATTCTCGTTGAGCTATCCTTTCACAAACTTTTTGATCCATCCAATAGGTCAACAGATCCAAGCATTAATAGAATATTCAAAATACTTAATCACGTCATTTTGGTCTAATCAAGAACACCAATTGTACTGCTCAACAATCTCTTTTCACAGTCCCTAATTAACTCCATTTCCTACAACTAAATCATGTTATTTCACAGACTCTAATCAACTCCATTTTCTGCAGCTAAATATTTTCTTTTTTACAGACTCTTTTACAAACCTTCTTGAGCCATTATTGAATATTTTCCATGAGCTCTCATATTTCACAAACCTTTTGGACTCCCATCAGGTTATCCAACAGCTCATATGACTTATCAAAACAATACATAATTATCCAAATTAGTATTGATCAGAATCTCCAATAGATCAGCTAATCTAAGTGTTCAAAAATAATAAATTCATGTTGCTCTTCAAGATTACTAATCATTGTTACTTTCCAAGATTACAAATTCAGGTAGCTCTCCAAGATTGCAAATTCATGTCACTATCCAGGTCGCTCTTCAATATCACTAATCATCGTTGCTCTCCAAGATTGTAAATCCATGTCACTATCCAGGATTGTAAATTCATGTCGCCATCCAAGATTACTGATCCTCATTGCTCTCCACTTTCACAAACTTTTTGAATCATCCAATAGATCAATAGATTCAAGCATTAATCCGAACATCAATAAGGATTTCCAATAGCTCACACAACTTATCAAACAAAATACTAATCTTAATTGTATCATTTTGGTTCGATTAAGAATATTCAATGTCAATTAGTCATGTGCTAAAAATATTTTTAAAAAAGCCCATAGGTTTTCTCCAGAAATCATTCTCTTTCGCAAATATTTTCGGGCCTCCGACAGGTCAATTAATCAAGATTTCCAACAGTGCTCTTGATGACAATCGTCAGACTTCTCAAACTATCGCATCATCATGAGGCCTGATTGACAATTGGCAACCAGTTCCGGACCCCTATCCTAAGAAATAATACTGATGAAAAGAAATTTATGGAATTTAAGAAGCCTGGCAGGGAGAAAGAATCTAGCCACTGGTTTTGACAATGATTCTTGACGATCGCTCGAGTCTCCAATAGCAAACAATACAGTCGACATCGTCAAAAGTATTGATCCATTACATTATCATCAAGCTCCGATCACTGGCTGACAATTGACAACCGGTTCTGGGACCTTGATTAATAATTTTGGTTATGAGAGGATTTATGGATTTGACAAGAGGTCAGCCAGAAAATGCCAGGATACCATTAATAACAGCATTTTTGACGATTGACAACCGATTCTTGACAAGGATTTTGATGATCGCTCGAGTCTCCAATAACAGACAAAACTATCGATACTATCAGTAGTTTTGTATCATCATGAAGCCTGCATACGGTTTGACAAGTCATCGGTTTGTTTTGACAATCGATTTGCAGCCCTCGTGATGATGTGATAAGTACTGGTTGACTCCGTAGGTCGTACCCCTTGCGGAGATGACAAAAACAAACCGATGACTTGTCAATCCCTATTCTAATAAATACTTTGGATGTGAGAGGATTTATGATATTGATATTAGGACGGCTCTCGATTAGCTGTCAATACCATCGCATCATCATGAGGTCTGCTTGACGGTTGACAAAACAATCCCTACCTCGATTAATATTTTAGATTATGACAGCACTTTTTGACGATCGTCAGACTTCGAATTGTCAACCAGTACTTATCACATCATCACGAGGGCTGCAAATCGATTGTCAAAACAAACCGATAACTAGTTAATTCCTATTTTAATAAATACTTCGGTTGGGTTTGACAATCGATTCCAATTACTAGGCGTTTGTAGGATTTGTCAGAGGTCCGAGCCAAGAACAGATTTCTTCGTGACGCTCGATTCCAATTGCCAATTACTAGGGATTCCGTAAGATTTTTAGTCAACTGCCCTTATTGACAATGATTGGCGCTAAAGTTATGAAGTCTTTGACAAAATCACAGGGCCGCATATGTTTCAAATCATTTCTTGCGTCACATAAGTTTCCAATTAATAATCAAAACAATTGATATCATCAATAGTTTTGGTATGTCGCATCATCAAGACACGGATTGACTTAATTTTATTTTAACAGCCACATATCCTTGACTATCAATCCTGCATCATTTCAAAATAATTTTTACGTCACATAAGTCACCATTCTGTTTTCTTTCAATCGAAATATATCGCGCATCAGCAGGGAGTTCTTTTCCTGTGAATCCAAGATACATTTTTTCCATATGAGCACGTATGTTCTTTTTTTCTTCACTCAATTTTTTGCACTTCTCTTCGGATTTTGTCAATTTCTTTTTAACTTTCTCGAGTTCTTGATAACGTCCTCCGTCAAGTGTTGAATGCTTATCTGATATTTTTCCGTATTCTTGAATGAAAAACTCTTTATCATCATCTGCCATTATCAATTCTCTGTATGATTTGTGTTTTAGTCTACATCTCAAATTAATAAAAAGGGATCTCAATGCCCGTTCCGCACGAAATATCAATATGGGATTGATTTTACCAAAACATACCAACTCAATGTCATTTGTCAATATATCCTTGTATTCATATTTCAATTCTCGAATACGATTTCCCAGATCTTTCGTGCATCCGAATTTCAATACTAATTTTGAATCATCATGTTCTTTGCTAATATTCAATTTCTCTCTCAATTCACTGACAGTACCTATTTTGACCAAATAAATAGCGGAAGTACCACTTACTGCCAAATTTAATACTTCAGTTACTACCCTTGACCCCAACAACTTTTTTGCCAATTCATCCTTTTGTTTAGTACTTCCCATCTGAATAGTAAACATCATTTCTGCTACCCAATCAACAAACTGTTCTGTTTTAATATTTTTTGTTGCAAATATCACTTTTATTATTCCTCTGTACGTCAAAAACATTAATTCCCGACGCTTACCCTTTGGTGTCTTACACAACAAATATACATAATCTACTTGTTCTTCATAATTCGAGCTCTTGTCGAGTAATGTAGTTTCTAATGATGGCGATTCTAATTCTCTACTCACATCTTTGACCCTGAAATAACATTTATCATAATTCCTCTCTCCTCTCGCTTCAAAATTCATTACATCTCCGAGAAAGTCTCGAAACTGTTCGCTGTTCTTCAAATCCAAAATCTTTGGTGCCTTCTTGCAAACCTTAGTGTCAAACCAACCCTTCAATAGGAACAATTTGTCAATATTCTTGTCAGTAAAACCTAATTCTCGCCACTTACCTTTTGACTTTCGGGCGTAAGTGTATTTGTTTTTCTTGAGCTCGTGTTTTTTAATGAAGCCTGATCTTGTCGTGGATCCTTTGCACAGCTTTGACTTCTCGTCAACCAAATCATTGTACAATACATATTCCATACCTCCTATTTTGTATGTTTTTACCATTTAGTATTCATTTACTGTTTGTGCATTTATAATATTTCTATCAATCATATGATTATTAATTAATACATCCTAATCGCCGAAGCAGGCTATCTTCTCCTCCTCTCGCATGGATCTTTAACATCTTTATTGTTACCTCTGTCATAGAATCCGAATTTGTCAATACACTAATTATTCCTTGGAATGTTATGAACATTGTCTTTCTAGACTTGCCTGTTGGTGTCTCACACAAAAAATATACATAACGTGTTCCTTTCCTGTATTTATCCCTGCTCAATAATGTTTTCACTATTGATGGTATCCTAAATCCTGTTGCTATGTCTTTGGCCTTAAAATAACATTTGTCAATGTCTCTTTCTCCTCTCACTTCACATTCTATCACCTCTCCGTCAATATCCCTGAATTTCTCTCGTCGTTTCAATCGCAAAATATCTGGTGCCTCCTCACAAACATTGTCAAACCAACTCTTCAATAGGAACAATTTGTCAAACTCCCTGTCAGTTGAACCTAGTTCTCGCCACTTGCCCTTTGATAATCGTGCATAAGTGTATTTGCTGTTCTTGAGCTTGTGTTTTTTGATGAAGTCTGATCTTTTCGCACATCCATCACATAGCCATGATTCTTCGTCAACCAATTCATCATACATTACGTATTCGTTTCCATCTATCTTGTGTGTTTTTACCATTTGCCGATTCTGTTTTATTGTAATTACGTGCATTTATAATATTTTGATCATGATTGTCGTGCACTAACAGCTCAGTCTACCTCGTTTCCTGCCACACTGATCACACCCTTCTATGGAATTTATTACAGGGCCACGAGAATCTTTGCCAATCATCCAGCCCTAATAGGTTGACTTCTATTTGACTCCACCTGTGGTGATGACAAGGATTGATGTGGCATGATAATTGTCAGAAACTGTATGATCGATAAGGGTTTTTGTAATGAGTCAGCTCTCCGTAGGAGAGACACGACACCACAGGTGGAGTCAAATCTATCACCTCATAAGAATGGCTCGTTTGTTTTGATCTTTCGAGCCCCTTAAAATCTGTTTGTTCGTGTCACATTTGTTGTTTATCAGTCCCATCTCAAACGAGATTGGACTGATTTGTCTATGCACCACATCCTATTGAGGAGTCATTCTTTCAACCACTTATTTATTGGCTTGTTTTTAAACTATTTCTCCCAACCTCATCATTATTGTCAATCCTCTCGAGTCCTGACTCTTACCCAAAAAACAATTTATTTTTAGCCACCTATCATTCTCTTACATGAATTTGTCAATCGTCCTTGTGCATTAATCTCTCAGTCTGGCATCGTTTGTTTTCTTACTGACCAGTCCTAAAACGTTTCTAATCTCACTGATATCCCCTTCTATGAAATTTATTACAGACCATAAGAATCTTGCCAATTGTTCTGCTCTTTCTCGATCATCATTATCGATCACACTGATCTCGCCCTTCTATGGAATTTATTACAGACCACAAGAATCTTGCCAATTATTCTGTTCTCTCGGCCATCGTTACAAAAATCTCTTATCTATCACTTCATACGATGGACTATTTGTTTTGGTCTTTCGTGCCACACGTTTGTCATCTCTCAGTGAACTGGAAACGCATCTGCACTGAGTTATCAATGCACAAAACCCTCTATCAACATAAATAATTCACATATCATTAATCTACTAAAACACTTCACTAAACTAAATCTCTAACCGAAACCTCAACCCATATATCTTTAAACAACAACCTCCGCCCATATCGAATACCATAATTTATAGTATTCAATATATCATTAATTGCCAATTGTTATTTGACTCATAATGACGCCCGATTTCATAATTTGTTATCGAGCCCTGCCAGTTTTGTCAATTCTCAACATCATCGTCAATTATGTATCTTCTGTTAATCCGATTTCATAATCTCTTATTGACCTCATTGCCATTTGTTCTCCAAGATTACAAAATCAGGTCGCTATCCTGGATTGTAAATTCATCCACATCTTAATCATGCCATATTGAAATTATCTGGTCTCACAGATTATCCTGTGTTGGATTTGTTTTTTAGCCACATGACAATTATTTTGGATTATTACGCTCGATAATCCAAAATATGCATAACTAAGTAATCCATTTCACAGTTCCTAATCGTACTGCTAAATAGTTACTTTCCACATACTTTGATCAGGCTGGCTTTTGTTCTCTATTATCATGTATTTTTTCAGTACTTTACGAATCGTATTGTACTGAAATGTCTTACACTCTGACATTCACTGGGTTTCCGAATCATAGCTAATGATTGGTGGATTTTAACGATGCATAAAATCAGTTTATTAAGATTTGTTAAGATGATTCCACTTGTGATTGATGCCTTCAGGCTCGGAACGATGGATTTATTTTTGCAACACAAATAAGTTTGTTCGTGACTCCCGCAGGGCTGTCGTTCCGATGTCTCCCAAATGTCATGTTTTGGCAGATTTTAGTGTTGCATAAATAAGTTTATTAAGATGACTTCACCTGTGTCTCTCCTACGGAGAGCCTACTCGTGATTGATTTTGCATCATAATTATGTTTTTTAGTGAAATACTCAGTGTAAAATAATTCAGTACAACACGATTCGTAAAGTATTGAAATTACGTCGGAACGATGGTTTCTTGTCCTCTACGTAAGATGGCCTTTTAAAATCTGTTTTTTTGTGCCACATTTGTTGTTTATCAGTCCTATCCCAAACGGGGACAGGACTGATTTGTCTTTGCATCATACCTATTTGATGAGTCTACTTTTGTTTTATCATCCCCGCAAGGGGTACGACCTTCGGAGTCATCTGGCTTCGCCTAATCACCGGTTTGTTCTTCATTATTGGCTCAATCATTGTCAAACTTTACTATCTTACTCAAAAACAATTTATTTTCAGCCACCTTTCATTCTCTTTCCTGAATTTGTTAATAGTCCTTGTGCATCGATCTATCAGTCCACCATCGTTTGTTTTCTTACTGATTAGCCTTCCTTCTCTCTTCCCTGAATATTGTAATTATGGTCCTTCGGATCCTAGCATTAAAAGCCTGCTTTTAATGCTTCGGTACTCGATATGGATGGGGTTGTTTTGGACTTTGTGCTGGCCTCAGGTGGGGTTTTTGTCAATCGGCACTATTTCCTTGTGCCTATAACAAATAACTTTTTACGGGTATTTGGGCGAAGCCAATATGACGAAACGTACCGGCCCTCATAAGAATTCTTGTTTTAGATTGTCAATCTCGCTCTTGTAATATGTCCTCTTAAAATCTGGTTTTTTGTTTATCAGTCTTGTCTCAAACGGAACAGGACTGATTTGTCTATGCACTACACCCACTTTTGTTCTTCCTTTCAACCAATTATTTATTGATTTGTTTTTAAACTATTTCTCTCAATCAACTTCATCATTATAGTCATCCCCCTTGCGTCCTGACTATCTTACCTAAAAAACAATTTATTTTCAGCCACGTAAGTTGTGTCGTGCATCAATAACTCAGTCAACATGGTTTCCAGCCATACTGATCTCCCTTTCTATGGAATTTATTACAAACCATGGGAATCTTTTGTCAATCCCCTAGCGCCCTCATAAGATAGCCTATTTATTTTGGTCTTTCGCGCCCACAGTTATTGTCTCTCAGTGAACTGGAAACGTATCCACACTGACTTATCAATGCACAAAATCTCTTTTAACATAAATAATTCACACCTCATTAATCTACTAAAACACGTATCTAAACAAAATCTCAAAACAAAATCTCAAAACAAAGTCTCCACCCACCCACCCATTCACACACGCATCTCTAAACTTAACCCCACCATATCGAATACCATAATTTATAGTATTCAATTAATCATTCTCTCCTCTTGTTTTTAGTCTTAGTGATGCCCGGTTCATACTGTTATTGAGCCAATCAGTCTTTGTCATTCTTGTCCCACCCCTATTCATTGTCAATCATCTTATGTCTCTTGATGACCCAACTGTCTTGCGCGAACTATTGTAACTTTTTAGGATTTATTATCGAGCCAATAATCTCTTGTCAATTCCTCCTTCTTCCCTGAATATTGTAATTATGGTACTCGATATGGATGGGTTTGTTTTGGATCTTGTGATGGCATCGGGTGGGGTTTTCGTCAATCGTCGTCAATCCCTCATGCTCATAAGATGGCCTCTTAATTCGGTTTTCCGTGCCACACAATTGTTGTTTATCAGTCTTACCTCAAACAAGGTAGGACTGATTTGTCTTTGCACCACACCTACTTTTGTTTCGTCATCCTGACTCTGCCTAATCACCAGTTTGTTCTTTTTTCAACCACTTATTTATTCATTTCTTTTTAAACTATTTTTCCCAATCAATCTCATCATTACTGTCAATCTTACCCAAAACCCAAATTATTTTTTGGCCATATGAAATTTATTATGGGTTTTTCGTGCATCGATCCCTCAGTCTGGCAACGTTTGTCTACTCACTGATCAGCCCTCCTAATGAGGCCCGATTCGTGTCGCATTTCAAGAATTTGTCATCAATCCCTCTGCTGTCCGTGAGATGACTTGTTTATTCTTGTCATGAACATCGGGGCTTTTGTCAATCCTCATTACAATTGTCTTGCCAATCTCTCGTGCTTCCATAAGATGATCTATTTAATTCTAGTTTTTCGGCTGCGTGATTTGTTGTTTATCAGTCTTGTCCCAAACAGAATAGCACTTATTTGTCTATGCACCATGACTACTTATGATCTCATCCACTCATCCCATTGTCAATCCTCTCGAGTCCTGACTATCTTACCTGGAAAATAATATTTATTGTGGTTTTTCGTGCATCAATTCATCAGTCCGGCATTGTTTGTCTACTCACTGATCAGCCTTCTTAATGACGCCCGATTCGTGTCGCATTTCAATGATTTGTTATCGATCTGGCCAATCCATCGTGCTGCCAGAATCCTGCTATTTCTCGTGCCTCATTACAAAATCTCCTATGAACCGCGGTTGTATTGCCAATCTCTCGTGCGCCTCATAAGATTACCTGTTTAATTTTAGTTTTTTGTTTATCAGTCTTACCTCAAATCCTGCCAAAACTAAAATATTTCTTAGCCTCTCTTAAGAAGTCCGGTTCTTATTATCAAATCCTTCCTCTTGTCTGAAATGTAGATTTCGATATGGGGTTGTTGCTTTCATCAGTCCATCGTGACAAATAACTTATTACGAAACATACGTCGGAACGACGGTTCCGAGATCCTCTATCGAGGACGTAGCCCTCTCAATCAGATCCGAAACACTACTCCCACTTATCAAATACCTTAAATTAAACTATTTGATTCTTTCCATTTGTTTTTTGACCTCTAGATATCTCATCATGTCAATATTCACCCAAAATTATTAATTTCTTGTCATCCTCTCGCGCTTCTAACCTGATTTTCGTGCATTAATTCCTCAGTTCGGCATCGTTTCCAGCCTCCTTTGACTCCGAAGGTCGTACCCGCAAGGGGATGACATAAATAATTCACACATCATTAATCTACTAAAACACGTATCTAAACTAAATCTCAAACCGCAATCTCCGCCCATTCATTCACACACGCATCTCTAAACCCCACTCGTATCGAATACCATAATTTATAGTATTCAATATCTCATTCTCTTCCTTTTGTCATTCCATATCTTGTCAATCGTCTTGCCAACTATTGTAACTTTTTTTGGATTTATTATTGAGCCAATCAGTCTTTGTCAATCATCTTATGTCTCTTGATGACCCAACTGTCTTGCGCGAACTATTGTAACTTTTTTTGGATTTGTTATTGAGCCTCTTGTCAATCATCTCGCTACCCTATTCGTAATCTCTTATTGAGCCTCCTGTCCTTGTCAATCATCTCGCACCAATAATCTTGTTCTTTCCCTGAATATTGTAATTATGGTCCTTCGGATCCTAGCATTAAAAGCAGGCTTTTAATGCTTCGGTATTCGATATGGGTGGGGTTGTTTTGGATCTCGGGCTGGCTTCGGGCTGATCCTCTGCCAGTTCTCTTAACAATACTTTTTCATTCTACTAAATTTTTCAATTACTGATCCTCTGTCAGCTTCCCTAACAATACTTTTTCATTCATAATATTTCCAATGAGTCAATAGATCCTTGCATTAAATAGATCATTCAAAAGGTTTCATCTCCGAGCCCTCTAACAAGTCAATTGAATTCTCCAACTGATCCGCAAACATTTGAAGCCTTCTAGTAAGTCACCAAAGATTGTTAAGATTTTATCATTAACACTTCTAATATTGTCAGCCCACATGATCTGCTCTATTGTATCATTTCCAAATATGGTTTTGATTGAGAAATATCATCGATATTGATTTCTGGTCACACAATGATTGATTTGTCTTTCGCAAGGGAACTATTATTATCAATGGATTCAATGATGACTGGAGTATTGAAATTGTCGAAAAGTTTGGGCAAATCCAGGGGCTAGCTATCTTAATCTGTTTTAATTGTGGTTTGAAATGAGAATGTTTAGTAACAAGAAAATGGTATCGATTAGAGTTGATGTTGACAGACAATGTACTCATTAAAGATAAATTTGAAGCAGACAAAATGTCTGTTTCAATAAGATGATAGAGTTTGGTAATGACCTGTATCCCCGAGTTGGGCGAACCGAATTATTATTTTCGATATGTAAGATTTAGTGACTTGGAGATGATCCTGAGAGGTTACCAATATTTCAAATCGAAACAGGCGTTTTAAGAGAGCCAGCCCCTGGATTTGCCCAAACTTTTCGACAATTTCAATACTCTACGTCGAAACGACGTCCTCAATAGAGGATTTCGGAAACGTCTCATGTTTTTAATTCATCATTAACACTTCTGTCATTGACAAAAGTATTATTCAACATAGTTTGTTATCGAGCCCTGCCAAATTCTCACCTCTTATTGACCTCATTGCCATTTGTTTTCCAAGATTACAAAATCAAGTCGCTATCCTGGATTGTAAATTCATCCACAACTTAATCATATCATATTGAGATTATCTGTTGAAATATTTCTGGTGTCAAAGTCGTTTTTTGGTCACACAGATTATCCTGTTATTACATTTGATATTTCGAAAATAATGTACTGCTAAGTAATCCATTTCACAGTCTCTGTTTTGTGCTACTAATAAATCTCTAATCGTACTGCTAAATATTCCATACCACAGTCAATCGTTCCTGACTCTGTTCATATCCACTGTATTACCTCTTTCCATAGTCAAATAATCATTCACCAAAAATAAAATTAAAAAAGTTTACATAGGAATTCTCCAATGAATCAACCAATTCAGTCATTAAACAAGCGTCCAAAAAATAAAAAACAATAGTCCACAGAATATCTAATTCGTCGAAACGACGGTTCCGAGTCCCGAGGACGTCCCTCAGATTAACTAGTTTTGCACCAATCTATCTTCAACGATCTCTTGTTATGAATCTGCTGAACCAAGCAGGTTCTCTAATAATTCATATTAATTGCTTTAGTTTCTTCTTATTAATCTATCGTCACTCTTATTAATCGATAATTATGCATCATCTTTCAGTACATCTCGAAACGAATTGTACTGATTTCTCTTTTCTCTCATCGCACCAGATTTGTTTTCCTTTTGCTGGATACGACCTCCAGATTTATCATTTTCTAATCAGTCTTTAACGAACACAAGACTTGTATCTATTAAATATATTTTTATCATTTTCTAATCAGTCTTTAACGAACACAAGACTTGTCTTTTCAGTATTATTCGTTTCGTTTTTTACTGACTTTTCTTGCATAATTCTTCTTCCAGGAGCTATCCTCTTTCAAGAACATCTTCTCTTGCATAATTCTTCTTCCATATGTTTTTTCAGTTATTCAAACATTATTATTAACCCTTTTTGAATTCACAATAACTCATAATAATCACATAGGTTTTTCTCTGGGAGCTTACTGCTTTCACAAATCTTTCGAATCCTCTGTTGTATCCACTAATCTAGCATATCAACAGGATTTTTCATGAGCAATATTTTTAATTATTCTTGTGTCTGTACAAGTTCATTAATCGTACCCTCTTGTAGAGAGTAACCCCTTGCTGGGTATGATAAAAAAGCTCGTAGGATTTCTTCCTTGAACTCTCATCAGGTAATCCTATGGCTCACACAACTTATCAAAAACAATACATAATCATCCAAATTACTCATACTAAATCAGTTATTTCTCGTGTCCTCTCGTCCATACAGATTCATCAGTCATCAATATCTTTGACATAGTCAAAAATATTAATATATTGGAACAAATACTATGCTTTCGCAGTATCTACTTCTGCTCTTGCTATGACAATCTCTGCTTTCGCCAATGCAATTTTACCTATTGTTTTCTTTGCTTTCTTCAGTCCTTTCTCGTTTAGTACAACCAATTCTCTGAATTTTTCATGTTCCACAAGCGAATCTCTTAAATGTTTTCTAAAATCTTTTTCTGCGGCTTTCAGATATGTTCTGCTTATGTTTCCATATGCAACTAAACGTATGTCACTTACTCCATATGGTTCATATGTTTTTACAAGTTCCTTTACTCTTCTCATAATATCACTGGTTTCACCAAATTTGTACACAATGTCATCGGTATCATGTTTTCTTGGTAGTTTCAATGACATTCTCAAATCCTTTACTGTTCCTAATTGTAACAAATACACACATGAAACTGGTGTCATTGAGTAGCTCATTATGTTCTTCAATTCATCTTCGTTTATTCCAGCAATTTCTGGTGCTGCTTTTGCCTTCTGTTCAAATATTCCCATTTGTCCCACAAAAAATGTTTTTGTTGCCCACATGATAAATGGAGCCGTTTTATTGTTACTTGCCATGCTGGTTACCTTCATTAATCCCAGACAAGTCAAATATAACCTTACACTTTTAGGCTTTCCGTTTTCACCTATTGATGAACAAAATATCACATAATCTTGCCCACGTATGTATTTATTTGCTTTGTATAATATCGTTTTTTTTAGAAATTGTATGTCAAAAACATTTGACACATCTTTCATCTTGAAATAACATTTATCTACAGTCCTTTCTCCAACAACTTCAATATTCTTCGCCTCATTATTATCGTCCCTAAACATTTCGCGTGATTTCAATGTTATTTCTGCTGGCTTGATTGTTATTTTTATCGAATCAAATACTACGGGACTCTCTTCTATCGTTTCAATTTCTTCGCATCCCTGTCTAATCTTTTCCAGTACTACGAGACTCTCTTCTATCGTTTCAATTT
>JBAQWI010000033.1:0-2573 GCA_049298835.1 Oscillospiraceae bacterium | reverse complement strand
GGTGTTGTAGTGTATATACGTGTGGTAGATGGAAAAGTTTCGGTTGGCGATGTCATTAAAATGATGTCAACCGGAGCTGAATACAATGTTGTTGAAGTAGGTTATATGGGAGCAAAAGCTATAGTCCCTAAAAAGTTTCTTTTGGCGGGTGAAGTTGGATATATTGCAGCAGGAATTAGAAATATAAAAGAAACAAGCGTTGGTGATACTGTCACCCTTGCAACTCGTCCCACCCTTGTTGCACTTGATGGATATAAAAAAGTAAATCCAATGGTGTTCTCTGGTATCTACCCATCAGATGGTGCAAAATATACCGATTTACGTGAAGCATTAGATAAGTTGCGTTTAAATGATGCCTCTCTTTCTTTTGAGCCAGAAACATCACTTGCGCTAGGATTTGGATTCAGATGTGGCTTTTTAGGGCTACTTCATATGGAGATTATCCAAGAGAGGTTAGAGCGAGAGTTCAATCTTGATTTGATTACAACTGCACCCTCCGTTGTCTACAGAATTACAATGACAAATGGTGAGGTTAGAACGATAGATAATCCATCCAATTATCCTGATGTATCATTGATACAGCTTGCAGAAGAACCTATGGTAAAAGCAAGCATCTTAGCACCAAATGACTATGTTGGTAACATTATGGACCTTTGCCAAGAAAGACGTGGAGTTTTCCACAATATGTCTTATCTTGATCCAACAAGGGTTGAAATGCATTATGACTTACCCTTAAATGAGATTGTATATGACTTTTTTGATGCGTTAAAATCACGAACAAAAGGCTATGCATCATTTGACTATGAAATGAAAGGTTTTGTTCCATCTAAGCTTGTTAAACTTGATATTTTGTTAAATGGAGAAGTGGTTGACGCACTTTCCTTTATTGTTCATACCGAAAAGGCATATGCCCGCGGAAGAAAAATTGCTGAAAGATTAAAAGATAATATTCCTCGCCAAATGTTTGAAATTCCTATTCAAGCAGCAATTGGCGGAAAAATTATCGCTCGTGAAACAGTAAAAGCGATGCGTAAAGACGTACTTGCAAAATGTTATGGCGGTGATATTACCCGTAAGAAGAAACTACTTGAAAAGCAAAAAGAGGGTAAAAAACGTATGCGCTCACTTGGAAACGTAGATGTACCTCAAGAAGCATTCATGGCAGTACTGAAATTAGACGATTAAGAAATATTACACTATAAACTAAAATAGTCAAAATCAAAAGCCACCTTTTATAAAAATACAATAATTAATAGACACGAAAGAATAAATGTCTATAACAAAATGTATTTTTTAGAAGGTGGCTTTATTTGTATTGGTTATTAGATTAAAACAGAGAAATTATTTTATTACGCTCATTGGATCAACCCAGTTGCCGTCTTTTTTAACGCCAAAATGCAGATGACTTTCCTCAGCACGCTCGATATCGCAGGTTTCACCAACTGCTCCAATTACAGTACCCATGTCCACTGTTTGATTTACTTTAACATTTACTGCTGATTTAAGATTTGAATAGTAACTTACTATGCCGTCAGCGTGTTCGATTGTAACAGTTGTGCCCCAAAGGCTGTCATTTTTAACTTCTTTAATTTTACCACCGCTCATTGATTTAACTGGAGTTGAAACGGAAGCAGAAATGTCCATACCTGTGTGTAGACCCCAGTCATTAAGCGTTTTTGACTTAACCATTTTTTCACCACTATAAGCGTTTAATACGCTGCCTTTTAAAGGGAGAATATAACCTTGTACTATAGAAGTGTTAGCTTGTTCCTCTACTATAACAGAGCTTGTGTCTGCTTTAACATCTTCTTTTTTAATTTCAGCAGGTGTTTGCGGAAGACTCCATTCAGCTTGATCCTCAATTTGCGTTTTGTTGCTTAAATCCGGTGGTGGGCTTTCGAGCTTATCCATTGCCGAGTTGACACCAAGCCATGCGGCACCGCCAACGGCAGTAAGGCTTAATGCAAGGGCAATATAAAAACCTTTCCCAGAAAAAAAGCGTTGTGATTTTGTTGCACCGATATGCGTTTTTTTCATATTGTAACCTCCAAAAAATAATATATATTATGATTTTATGTCATATGAATAAAATAGTAAGCGTTAGAATCTATTCAGATGATATAAGCTTATTGTTGCCAAGTTTAATTTGGTTTATGCTGAAATTTTTAGGAGGAGAAAATTAACAATATTACTTTTACGCTTTATTACTTTAAAATATAAAAATTTTCTAAACAAAATGTAGCTTTGCTATTGACTATTATTTAACAAAAATTTATAATAGAAGATATATCATCTGTCACAAACAACTGTACGTGACAGATAGTCATTTAATTTATATGTCGGAGTACAGCGACGGAAAAGGGTGTTTTTATGAGCAGAGTTTACAATTTTAGTGCAGGACCATCAGTGTTACCGGAGAGCGTTTTGACAATAGCTGCAACAGAAATGTTGGATTATAACAAAAGCGGTCAATCTGTTATGGAGATGTCGCATCGATCTAAAACGTATGAAGCTATCATACACGCTTGTGAAGCATCACTGAGAGAGGTTATGAATATCCCTAGCAACTATAA
>JBAQWI010000032.1:0-3264 GCA_049298835.1 Oscillospiraceae bacterium | reverse complement strand
GTAGTGCACGTATGATCAAATAAGCCTGATACGGCAAAAAAATGAGTTTCAGGGCCGCCTGGTAAAAGGTTGCTTTGATTCCCCCAATTGTTGGCAAGTACTTTTTTGTCCTTATGCGCTGACTATGCCGGTTCGACTTCAAATATCTTGTTGTGCTTCCCAAAACATTCGAAATAAGGTACACCGCCAAGGTCAACACATAAAAACCTATCCAGTACATTTTGCTCCCAGGTAGTACTGTCAGTGCCAGAATAAGTAAAGCAATCAGACTTGGTGCTACCAGACTTCTTCTCAGGTTGTCGATCATTTTCCATCTTGATAATGCCGAAAGGTGGTTTTTACCGAAGATAAACGGAAGCAACTGCCAGTCGCCTCTGACCCAACGGTACTCCCTCTTAACAAAGGAATTGTACGTTGCGGGAAATGAATCCACTAACCTCACATCTGAAACAAGTGCCGCCCTCAAATAAGACCCTTCCAGAAGGTCGTGGCTCAAGATGGCATTTTCAGGGAAAGTGTCTTTCAAAAGGGTTTGGAACACCTCCAAATCATATATTCCTTTCCCTGTAAATATGCCTTCACCAAAAATATCCTGGTAGATATCGAATTCAGCTTCAGCATAGGGATCTGCATATTTTTGCCCAGTAAATATTCTCGAGAAGAAAGTGGCGTTGGTGCTTTCCATTTCAACATCAATTTTAGGCTGTAAAATGCCGTACCCCTCCGTTACAATCCCTTTCTTTTTATCAATTGCCGGCCTGTTCAAAGGATGTGCCATTATGCCGATCATTTTTTTGGCAGCATCCATGGGCAGTATGGTATCACTATCCAGCGTTATCACATATTTAATGTTTTTAGAGGTTGGAAAAGCTGGCGAAGCATAAACAATAGACGTTTCATTTGAACCAAGGATCATATCGTTAAACTCAAGCAATGCGCCCCTTTTTCTTTCCCAACCAATCCATTTATTATTCTCTTTACTGAAGTATCTGTTTCTATGGAAAAAATAAAACCGTTCCGTTATGGGATCATTGTATTTTAGATTCAGCTCTTTTATGCCATTTATTGCCTTTTCAATTATCTTCGAATCATCTGCTTCAACTGGAGAGTCACCGTCTCTAAAACACCCCAATAACGCAAAATATAAATGATTTTCCTTATTTAATAAATAATGTCTTTCCAGATTTCCCAGCAGTTCTTCAACCCTCTTTTCATCAGGAAGAATTGCCGGCACAACAATAATGGTCCCCATATCTTCAGGTATTCCATCCTTCAGTTCCAGTTTGGGGAAAAATGCAGGCCCTAGCCGGCTGCCGAAGATATGATTTGCTGCACATAGCGCTATTTCTGAAGAAGGTATAAAAACTGCCAAACCGGCAATGACTGCAATCAGAACTGCGTTTTGTGATGCATTTGAAACTGCATACTGAACCGTTGCCCAAATAATTGTCACCAACAGTAGACTCGTTGTGGCGAAGTATAGCAGTCCTAGATTTTTCTTGACCATTTTCTTTAGTTTGGGAATTATTTTGCTGCTTCCACCCAGTTTTTCACCTAAAATTTCAGTTCCTTTGCCGATCAGATAGTAGCCCACATGATTGGTTCTCTGAAATTCGCTGCTTTCAGCATCTGAATCTTTCAATTCTGGATAGGCCTTTTTAGTTAGTTCAATCGCTTCTTTCGCTAGATATGTTTCTGAAACACCATAAATGGCTGCAAGTTCCTCCACTTTTCCTTTATAATAATTTCTTGTGGCTATATCCATCAATGGATAAATTTCTGCGGGATCCTCTTTCAGTATTTTCCCGACAAAGCTTATTTCCTCAAAAATAGTTGCCCATTCCAAGGTTGAAAAATATTTAAGACTGGTAATATAATTCCCCATTGAGACTGTATTTGATGATTGGAACTCATTTTCCTTGCGGATGGATTTTTCAATGGTTGTTCCCTGCTTTTCAAGGGTCTCTTCAATGACATTCAAAAGATCGGTGTAATTTTTCCCCGATTTTCTGAGATGATATAACAAATGTTCTGTGAACAAAAAACTAGTTTCATCAAATTCTTTTATACTATTTCTGACCGAATCACGTAGTTCACCCATGTCCTCGCCATTGTTCCATCTCTCAAATATCTCTTCGGCTCTGTGTCGCTGGTTCTGCGTTTCTTGAATATCCTCGCAGATATGCCTTATATTCTCAATCAGTGCAATTTTCATCACTACAGGTATTGCCCATATCTCTCTGTCAAAAAGAATATTCTCTTGCTGATATACCTTCATGTATTTCAATAAATTTTCTTCATTAATTTTGCCGTCCGTATGGGTCACCAGCTCCATGATCAACGCAAAGATTCGTGGATAATTTTTGAAATCTCCGCCCCTCAAATCCGGCAGTTTGGCAAATGATTTTCTTGATAAACTTCTCCGTAATTCTTCCACCAGTTCTTCAACAAAATAAAAATTGTCAAGCAGCCATTCCGAAACTGGAGAAAACTGTTCATTTAGCTGTATGTCTGAACTCAAATCGTTATAGACAGAAAGAATAAAATGATAGTTTTCAGCCAATCTTGGCACAGGAAAATTGGGAATATTGTTCGTCATGAAATTCGAATGCTCATCAGCCAAATCCTTTACATGCATCTCAATTTCTTGCTCATTGAGAGGTACTTTTTTCATGCGAAAGCTGTAAATATTCCTTAATTTTTTCAGTTCAAGTCGGAATACAATAATCGTAATCATCGCAATTATGAAGACAGCAACAATTATAACTGTAGCGTAAGCATTTAGATGTATTTCCATTGATTGGCACCTCCCCAAAAAAAATAAAAAAAACAAAAGTGAAACAACCAGAAAAACAAGCCTATTGTCTTATCCGGTCATCACTTTTTCTGAATTTTATATTGATCCATTTGTTTTTGGTTCGACTGTTGAAAATGCGCTCAGCTGTCAAGATAAAACAGATTTATCGGGTCGGAGTTTATTTTATCCATAAACACACGCCATATCCCAAAAAGCAGAGCGCACAGCCTTTCACGAATAAACTGAGGAATCTTTACAATTTTTTGCCGCTAACCAACTGCATTACTACCAGAATGACTGCAATCACCAAAAGAATGAGTATTAGCGAACCAGCCGCCGGTAGCAAGGTGAAACCGAGCAACCATAAAACCAATATTACAACTGCAATTGTCCATAACATTTGTCTCACTCCCTCTATTAATTTGTTTAGTTATGTTCATTCTCTGCCACGCCCTTCATATGTTTAA
>JBAQWI010000031.1:0-8368 GCA_049298835.1 Oscillospiraceae bacterium | reverse complement strand
ATGCAGTCATACAGAATGGTTAATTCCAATGAGCGATGTCCCTAGAAATAATTTAGGTGGCTCATTCCACTTACATAAAAAAGGTGAGGCAATTGATGAAATCAAGATAATATATGAAAATTATGCTAAAACTTATAATATGATGGTTGTCCGCGATTCATTGCACTTTAAATCCTTGCTTGAAAATGATCCATATAAAGATAACGAATATTTATATACTTTTAGCGATGAACAGGGAGAAGCAATTGCTTATGTTTGTTTAAAAAGATCAGGGAGTGTCTTAAAAGTATTGGATTATGCTTTTAGCAATGCTAAGGGCATGAGGGGAATTATACATATTATTTCTAAATACAGCTCATCATTTGAATATTTTGAAATAGATTTAAACAGTAGTTTTCCGCTAGAAAATTTTATACCTGAGATTACTGGTATAAAACGCACTACTTTTACAAGTGGTTGTGTACGAGTAATTGATGTTAAGCAAATTTTATTACTTGCCAGCTATAAAGGTGATGGAATTGTTATTATTAGTGTAATAGATAATTTTATTGAGAAAAATAATGCAGTATTTGAAGTGGTTTTTAAGAATGGTAAAGCAGAAAGTGTGAATACCTGTAGTGCAACTCCAGATATTACACTGGAGATTGCAGATTTTTCTTCTTTGATTTTAGGACATACAGATATAAATGAATTTTTGGTCTTGTATGCAAACGATGATAAAATTAAAATACTTGAAAAAGTATTCTTTCAAAAAAGATGTATGATAAAAGAAAAATTTTAATGCTTTCAGTAAGAAGAACAAAGAAGATGAAATCTTTTTTGTTCTTCTTTTTCATGTTATAATATGAAAAAGAATATATCCTAGCAGCAAGCTTTTAATTAAATCTTTAAAAAGTCCTTGACTCTCCTGCTAGGGGAGGATGTAAAATATAATTAAACGAGGAAAGAAGGTGTAAACTGTGTATCGAATTGGTGTGTTTTCCAAAATCAGCAAGACAACTATAAAAACTCTGCGGTATTATGATGAGATTGGACTTTTGAAGCCTGCTCATATCGATGGAGAGAATGGCTATCGCTATTACACCACTGACCAGCTTGTAAATCTTCATAAGATTGTGTCACTTAGGCAAATTGGTCTTTGCGTGGATGAAGTTATATTAATTATGAGCGGCCGCAATATTGATATAATTTTAGAGCAGCGAAAAATTGAAATTGAAGCACAGCTAATGGATACTAAAGAGCAACTTTTTCGTTTGAATCATTATATTTTAGAAATGAAAGAGGGATTTAAAATGGATTACAATGCAGTTATTAAGCAAACACCAGAATGCATAGTTTACTCTAAACGCTTTATTGCACCAAGTTATAACAGTTATTTTGAAATGATTCCAGCAATTGGTGAAGAAGTAAAAGCAATCAATCCTAACTTGAAATGTGCTGCTCATGATTACTGCTTTATCGAATATCACGATGGTGAATACAAAGAGAGTAATATTGACGTTGAGCTTCAAGAGGCGGTTGAAAGTTTTGGGGTTGAAACTGAGACTATAAAATTTAAAAAACTCCCAAGTATCACAGTTGTTTCTGTTCTTCACAAGGGTGGTTATAGTAGCTTAAAGAATGTATATGCATTTACCTTCAAATGGATTGAGGAAAACGAGTACACTCTATGTGGTAACCCAAGAGAAAGTTATATCGATGGAATTTGGAATAAAGAAAAAGAAGAAGATTGGCTTACCGAGTTGCAAATTCCCGTTGTGCGTAAATGATAAAGTCAAAACCCTCGACATTTAAATTGCCATATAATTACAAAAACTCTGTAACGTTTGTTACAGAGTTTTTAATTTTATAAACATGTTGACATTATTCAATTTGGTGCATATACTATAAACATATCGAATAAGTTAGATGTGAGGATTTAATATGAAAAATAAATATCAGGGCAATGCAAAAATATTCAGAGCATTTTGCGATGAAAATCGCTTGGAAATTATTGATATGCTACAAAGTGGGGAAAAATGTGCTTGTGTGCTGTTGAAAAATGTAAAGGTGGGGCAATCTACTCTTTCACATCACATGAAAATTCTTGTGGAAAGTGGGATTGTGTCGGCGAGAAAGCAAGGCAAATGGACATATTATTCTATAAACCCTGACGGAGTTGAGTTTGCAAAATTACTATTAACAGAATTGACGACTACAAGAGAGTGTGAATGTGAGGGGGATTGCTAATGCAAGTAGTATGGAGTTTTTTTAGCAACCAAATTCTCCGACTAAAGTGGTTAAGCCAGCTTATTGATGCTGTTGAAATTGCAAAATACGGGGTTTGCGGGGTAAAGACGTTGATTGAAAAGGAGGGGCTAGTAGGTGGATAGGAAAAAGGTAGCGTTTATTTGCGTTCACAACTCCTGCCGTAGCCAAATTGCAGAGGCGTTGGGTAAACATCTTTTTTGCGATGTGTTTCAAAGCTATTCTGCAGGAACAGAGATGAAGTCTAAAATTAACCAAGATGCAGTACGGTTGATGAAACAGCGGTATGGAATAGATATGGAAAAAACTCAGAGGTCAAAATTAATCAAAGAGATTCCACAGATTGACATAGTGATCACAATGGGGTGTAACGTCGATTGTCCTATTTTGCCATGCAAAGAACGGTATGATTGGGGACTTGATGATCCTACGGGCAAAAGTGACGAGCAATTTATTAATACAATACAGATTATTGAGCAGAAATTAAAAGAACTTGCCACAAATCTAAGCAAAACATAAAATAATATTTATCATATTTTCCTAAATTTTAATATTAAAAAATTATAATAAATTTTTTTGTAAGAAACAGGTTTTAATGTATTATTTTGTATATAAGTGTGATATAATTATGGAATATACAAAATATTTTGTACCTTTTTTAAGAAGAAAGAAAATAATTTAATATGCTAATAGCCATAACAGAGGTGCATGAGCATACTGTTGGGCAGAAAAATGGGGAAGTTTTGATGGATAATAATCAAAACAAGTTGATTAGATATATTTTTGGTGGCATGACGGCTTTAATAGTTCTAATATGTTTGATATCAGTTTATTTTATTGGATCTGCAAAACAAGATTTGTATTTAGAAAAAGTACAGTATTTAACCGAGGTATCTTCAAAAAGTGCCGACTTAATTAAAAGTAAGGTGGATGACTACCTAAGCACGCTAGAGTCAATTTCAATATATATTGGTGGGCGTGAAAACTTTCATATTAAGGATGCTGTTTACACTTTAATAGATGAATCTGAAAAAAATCAATTTCAAAGAATGGGTATTATTTCTTTAGATGGAATGGCAACCACAACAGACGGAGATACCTTTGATTTTTCTGGGAGAGAGTATTTTAAAAAGGCATTAGCAGGTAAAAGCGTTGTTTCAGACTTGATCATTGACAAGGTTGACGGGAGTGAAACAAATGTTTTTGCTACTCCTATTAAGCACAATAAAGAGATTATTGCAGTTCTGTTTGCAACCCAGAGCATACATGAATTTTCAAATACGCTGTCAGTTGAAAGTTTCGGTTTAGAGGGTTATTCTTATGTTATAAAGAAGGATGGGACATCTGTTATCTATACTTCTCACAAAAATAGCATCGGACGATATGATAATTTGTTTGAGGCGATGAAATTGGGAACACCCAATAAACAGCTCATAGAGGATTTTAGAGCTAATATGCAAGTTGGAAAATCTGGTACGTTTAGCTATGGAAGGGATGGAATTCCAAGGCAGGTAAGCTACACAAAGGTAGGCGTAAATGACTGGTATATAATCTCTGTTGTACCTATAAGTGCTATAGCGAATAGTTCTGATAAGCTGGTTAATAGTATTGTGGTAGCTGCCACAATCATATTATTATGTACAGTTCTTTTGGGATATTTATTAATTAGATTTCTTAAAAAGACGAATAAACGACTTGAGACCATGGCATATACCGATGTTGTTACAGGTTATTCTAATTGGAATAAGTTTGGATTAGATTACGCAACACTACTAAGGCGAAACCCAAATAAAAAGTATGCTATCATTAAGTTTGATATAGATAAATTTAAAGTAATTAATGATATTTATGGACACAAGAGAGGAAATGAAGTTTTACAACATATAGCTGATGTTTTAATGCAAAGCACCGATGAGCTTGAAACGTTTGCCAGAACTTCTGCGGATCACTTTAACATCTTGCTTTGTTATAATGAAGATGAAGATATTATTGCAAGAGTTAATGCAATAAAAAAACAGGTAACGAATTACATAGATGGATACACGATAAGATTGACCTTCGGAATATATAAAATCGGAACGAATATGCACAGTATTAGATCGTTAAGCGATAGGGCAAATATAGCAAGGTTATCAACAAAAGCAAAATCCAACGTTGATTTCAGCTTTTTTAATGAAGAAACAAGAAAATTAATATTAAAAGAAAATGAAATTGAGAATTGTATGGACTTTGCATTAAAAAATCATGAGTTTGAGGTATACTTACAACCCAAATACTTATTTGAAACCGAGAAAATAGTAGGGGCAGAGGCTCTGGTGAGATGGAATCGGCGCGAAAAAGGAATTCTTTGTCCAGACAGTTTTATTCCCCTTTTTGAAAAGAATGGGTTTGTAAGAAATCTTGATAAGTATATGTTTGAACAAGTGTGTATTTTACTTAGCAATTGGAAAGCTTTTAATAATTTTGTAACTCCAATTGCTATATCTGTAAATTTTTCTAGAATACATCTAAGTGATGGAATGTTGGTGAAAGACTTATTGGAAATTGCAAAAAGGCATGAAGTCGACCCTAAGTCGCTTGAAATTGAAATTACTGAAACGGCTGTTTTTGATAACATGGGTATGCTTATTGAAGTTATGCAAGATCTTAAAGACGCTGGATTTACCGTTTCTATAGATGACTTTGGAAGCGGATATTCCTCACTAAATATATTAAAAGATGTACCAGCTGGTGTAATTAAAATGGATAAGGGCTTTCTTGACGAGACTACGGACAATGCGCGTGGCAAGATGATTGTATCCAGTCTGATAAAGATGACAAAGGAATTGGGATTATGCACCGTTGCCGAAGGTGTGGAAACTCTTGAACAGGTCAACTTCCTAAAGATAGCGGGTTGTGATATTGCACAAGGGTATTACTATGCAAAGCCTATGCCAATAAAAGATTTTGAAAAACTGTTACAGCAACAAAAGCTATTGGAAACTAAGCAAGATTAATTTAATAAGAATACCAAAAGCCATCTAGGTAAATAACCTAGATGGCTTTTGGTACTCTAAACTGTGTTTAATGTATTGTATTTTTACTTAAAACTTTCTTTTTTAATGAAATTCCTGTAGGGGTCACCGCAAGTCCACCCAGTGCAGTTTCACGGAGTTCGACACTCATATTCTTGCCGATATCATACATTGCATCGACTACTTCCTCAAAAGGAATATAGCTTTCGACTCCAGATAGCGCCAAGTCTGCACAGGTAATAGCATTTACTGTACCTGAGGCATTGCGTTTGATACAAGGGATTTCTACAAGTCCAGCTACCGGATCACAAACAAGCCCTAATACATTTTTGAATGCCATAGCAGCAGCATGAAATGCCATTTTAGGAGTGCCTCCCATAAGCTCAACAAGTGCAGCTGCACCCATTGCGGCTGCAGAACCACACTCTGCCTGACAACCACCCTCAGCACCTGATAAGGTAGCTTTTGCACCTATAATTACACCTACGCCAGCGGCAGTGAAAAGTGCATCTATGAGTTCCTCATCAGTTTTTTTATATTTCTTTGCAACTGAAAATAGTGCGGCTGGTACAATTCCACAAGATCCAGCAGTAGGGCAAGCAACAATTCTATTCATTGAAGCATTCACCTCTGAACAGGAAAGCGCCATTGCCATGGCAAGTGAGATAACGTCACCGCAAATGCTTTTGCCTGACGCTAGATACTGCGCATATTTGTAGGAGTTTGAGCCTGTAAGACCGCTAACTGAATTAATTGGCTCATTCATTCCTTTGGATGTTGAAGATCTCATAACTTCAAGACTTTTAAACATTGTTTGCTTTATTTGTGCAACGGTAATATCCTTATTAAGGCTTACCTCGTGGTTGAGGGTGTACTGGCTTATTGATAAATTATCCTTTTCAAGTGTAAGGAGTAGTTTTTCTATATTTAATTCAAACATTATATTCTCCATTTTCCATAGCATTTTCTTAATAAATTCTGAAATTGCTATATTATGCTTCTAGCAAAATTGCTCTGTCAATACCGTCAATTTCTCTTATACTTGGCAACAATGACTTATCTATTTTTCCGTCAAGCTCAATATACATAGCCGCAGTATCTGTATTTTCAATCCTGTTTACCCTCATATTTCCTATATTAATCAAGCTTTTGTATAGCAAATACGTTATATTGGATACAACGCCGGGAGTGTCTTTGTGCTTTGTCACTAGAATAGGATTTTCTCCTGTAAAATATACGTTGATATCATCAATACAGGTAATTACTACACTTCCGCCGCCAATTGAACTACCTGTAACCGAGACGGTTTCACCGTCTTTGGTGGTGATAACACACTTTACGGTGTTTGGATGAACATCACCTAAATCTGCTGGGGCAAAGCTGTAGTGGAGTCCGATGCTGTCAGCGATTGAAAAGGCATCTCGCAATCTGTAATCGGAGGAGTCAATATCCATAATGCCCGCAAGCAAGGCCTTGTCTGTACCGTGTCCTTGATAGGTTTGGGCAAAGGAGCCGTGTAGCAAGAAGTCTACACTTTTAATGTCACCACCAGCAAGATACCTAGCCATTCTTCCAAGTCTTGCGGCACCTGCTGTATGTGAGCTTGAAGGTCCTACCATGATTGGTCCTATTATTTCAAACACGCTGTTATATTTCATAAATTCTCCTTAGGTAAAGTGTTATAATATAAAAAGAGATGCATACAAAATATTAATTTGAAATACATCTCTTTAAAAGTTAACCACTAGTGTTTTATAATATTTAGTATGCCCCAACGTTTGCTAAACTACAATAAGAATATGGTGGGGTTTAACGGGCATAAGTAGATTGGTGTAAAATAAAAGGTTATTTAGAATTATCTAAAAATGTGGGTAAAATAAAAAAACCTCGTCGATTATTACCGACAAGGTTTTATGGTGATTCACCGGAGGGTCGAACTCCGGACCCTTTGATTAAAAATTATAGGGTCTAATTTAATAAGCATAAAAGAGCGTAGTACAAGTTAAATTGTACTACGTTTTTATATATAAATCAACCTCTGAAAGGAAGTGTAAACCAATGACAAAAAAGCTTAATCCTTTACTCTGCAACCAGCTTGCGACCACTCGTCCCCATTGTTTATATGATAATTAAGGAGTAACCCACTATGTTTAAAAGATACACCCTAACCGATGTAACCTCAAATCAATTTTATCAAATGCCAAAGTTTCTATTTGAGGGTGAGCTAAAAAATAGTTTGTCAAATGATGCAAAGGTTCTTTACTCACTTTTAAAAGACAGGCACGAGCTGAGTGTTAAAAATAATTGGGTAAATGAAAAAAATGAAGTTTACTTAATTTACACACGAGAAGATTTATGCGATATGCTTGGTTGTTCTCCACCAACCCTACGTAAAACCATTGACCAGTTGAAGAAAAACAATCTTATGGACGAACAACGGCAGGGATTTAACAAGCCAAATTACATATTTTTAAACTATATTAACAATTTTGATATATCTAGGTTTATACTTTACACCGAAATTTTATGAAACAAATTACTCAGCTTTTTTTAAAAGTCAGAACACACCTTTTACAAATCTTGTTGCAAATATAATTCGTTTAATGGTAGTGATCACAATTATAATTGGAGTTGTGATTGACATAATTGAATTTAGAAAACCGAAATTATATGAAGTTAGATTTAAATCATTGGAAAAAGGATACTCTGCAATTTTAAAACTTATATCTATTGATTTAATCTTTAGATTAGGAATGGCTTTTCAAAAAGGAACTATTAATATTGAAGCTTTAAAGTCAATTATAATTATAGTTATTTTTTTGGGGGCTGGAGTATTCGTGATAAAATCTATATCGAAAACCTTAGCCATAAATAAATTTCATTCATATGCAAAGGGAAAAGTTGTATACAACAAGGAAGAGGAGAACCAATGTCTGAAATAAAAGCAGGAGTTGTTTTGGTAAGTCGGTTTATTGTTCCAGGCGATGCTAAGTTTTCAAATTATATTAATTACATCAATCGTGATGAAGCGGTGAGAAATGAAAATTTTAATAAATTTAGTGCTTACCAAGATTATATGAACAACCCTGAAAAGACCACTGCACTAT
>JBAQWI010000030.1:0-1787 GCA_049298835.1 Oscillospiraceae bacterium | reverse complement strand
AAGTATTACTGTGATCGTACATACCCGTAGCTGAACGAGTTTGAGCGCAATATTCGCAATTTGGTATTTCGGATTTTGACAAAGGATTTTGGGGCCAAATGGCTCGACAAAACAGCAACAGATGAGAACCACCTTTTCTGTATGAAAGAATCTTTCGGTAGGTTTTGATTGAATGATTAACCTTTGATTTTGTATAAATCTCTAAGTAGATGTAGAATAAGAGCATCTAGTTAGAGTCATTTTCACGGATGCATGATCATTTTAGAGGCATAAGTAGTAGGAGGTAGCAAATTGAAGAAATATACAGTAGAAAAAAACTTGGATGATACCAAAAAAGATATTGAGGCATTACTAAAATCGATATTCGGAAGGGCTAAATATGAGAGGCAAGGAAAGGACATTTATTGTTTCTACCCTGCATATAACTATGCAGAATTAGAGGACTATTACAAGTGTGTTACAGTAATGGCTAGAAAATTAACAAACGCTAAAACGATGGTGATAGTAAGCTATAACAATGCTGGCATAACATCTATAGACTGGAAGCACAGACCATTACAGATGGTCTATGATAAAATGGTGGACGCCATACCACAGGCTTTCAACATTTTAGATGTTTAGTATACAAATATATAACCTGAAATATTTTTCCATTATCCATATGTGGCGCGATATACTTGAAGGATGGATTCGATGTTAAATGCATGGTTGTATGGGGAAATCCCATCAAAACAGCAATCATTTATGGTGGTCCTGGAGCGCTAGTCTTAGCTTAGCATGTCGGTTAACAAATCCAAAAAATCAAAGTAACACATTTGAAACCCCTTCATGGATGCAGTAACATTTAAAAAGATAACGATTATTTAAATGCCTATCTTTTGAATTCTAATGATTTGAATATGAATTTAGGAGGTTATGAAAATGGCTGCCAATAGAACAAATAGATTTTTGAAGGCTTTGACGACGGCTACCTTTTTACTTATGGTCATTGTCAATGTACTCGCCAATATCCTACCCATTAATGGCGTGAACACAGGTGAAGTTTCGAATTCCTATCCCAACCTTTTTGCACCAGCAGGTCTCACATTTTCAATATGGGGGCTTATTTACCTTCTGCTGGCAGGCTATACATTCTATCAGCTTGGTTTCTTTCAGAAGGGAAAAAGCGTATTAAAGAAAGACGTATTTGAAAAAGTGGGCCTCTACTTTTCAATTTCATCCATTGCAAATGCGGCATGGATTTTCGCCTGGCATTACCATTTCATACCCTTATCCATGATGCTTATGATAATTATCCTTGTTTGCTTAATTATGATTGTTCAAGTAATAAACAAAGAAGCGCTTTCGCTTAGAGAAAAGATTTTTATAAGACTTCCTTTTAGCATTTATTTTGGCTGGATTACTGTCGCTACAATTGCTAATGCGACCACGCTTCTAGTTAGTTTGGGTTGGAATGGATTTGGGATACCCGAAGCGCTCTGGACCGTTGTAATGATTGTCGTTGGCCTTGGTATAGGTGTCGCAACGATTTTCAAAAATAGGGATATTGCTTATGGGCTGGTGATCATTTGGGCGTATATCGGTATTCTGATCAAGCATACCTCAGCTAGCGGATTTGCTGGGCAATACCCTTCGGTAATAACGACAGTGATTATCTGCATTGTTTTGTTACTCATTGTTGAGGCCTATATTATATTTATCAGTAACGGCGTCAGGAAATGGTAGTCCCATAGGTGCCTTTTGAAACCAGCTAAAAACGATGGCATGTGAAAGGAGAATATCATGGT
>JBAQWI010000029.1:0-2821 GCA_049298835.1 Oscillospiraceae bacterium | reverse complement strand
TATCAATATAGAAAAGGCAAAAACGTTAGCGGAGGTTAATGGGTCTGTTGCATATACAAACTTTGATGAAATGCTCAAAAACGAGGAGTTTGATGTTTTGGACGTATGTCTGCCAACCTATATGCACAAGGAGTACAGCCTTAGGGGAATGGATTGCAACAAACATATTTTCTGTGAAAAACCGATTGCTATGTCCGTTGAGGACGCTAATGTAATGGTTAACACAGCCAATGAAAAGGGATTGAAATTTTCGGTAGGTCATGTTTTAAGATTTTTCCCATCATATTTAAATGCAGTAAATACAGTGAAGTCAGGCAAAATAGGCCCTGTAAAGCTTATTCGTACAACAAGAAATCAAGGCTTTCCACGTTGGAGTTGGGAAAACTGGTACAACGACTACGAAAAGAGTGGTGGACCTATTGTTGATTTAATTATTCATGATTTTGACTGGATTGCCCAATTTTTTGGGGACGTTGATAGAGTTTATGCAAAAAGCTTTAATGGCAAAATAGAGAACAAGGAGCATTGCATGGCAACATTAAGGCTCAAAAATGGAGCAATTGCCCACGTCGAAGGCAGTTGGGGTTTCCCAGATGGATATCCGTTTAGAACTACCTTTGAGCTCGTTGGTACGCAGGGACAAATTGAGTATGATAATGTGAAAAACGCAGGCGTAGAAAAAATGACGTGTGATGATGGATATAAAGCACAGTATTTGTCACCAAATTTGCCTACAACAGAACCATATACCGCAGAACTGCGTGAGTTTATTGATTGCGTAGAAACCAACAGCCCTGTTCAAGTAACGGGAGAACAGGCAGTAAAAGCGTTAGAGATTGCTTTAGCTGCAGTAAAATCGTCACAAACAGGCATGCCTGTTCAGTTGTAAAGGTGGTAAGACAGATGAAAGATAAAATTAAGATTGGCGTTATTAGCTTTGAACATATGCACGGTTTAAGCTATACCAACGCATTGAAAGCAATTGAGGGCGTAGAGCTTGTTGGAATTGCAGATGATAATGAGTTTAGAGGCACACAAATGGCTTCCAGATTTAACACAAAATATTATAGTAACTATCACGATTTGCTTGAAACGGATATTGATGGTGTCATTGTCTGTACAAATAATAAAATGCATTGTCAAATATCGGTTGATGCAGCAAATGCCAAAAAACATATTCTTGTGGAAAAACCCTTTGCAATCTGTGCCGAGGATGCCCAAAAAATGCTTGAAGCGGCAAAAAAGAATGATGTTCGTATAATGAATGCATTTCCAGTCAGATTTAACCCTAATGTAGTTGAAGCAAAACGCATGATTGACAATGGCGAAATTGGCGACATACTATGTATGACTGGCATTAATCACGGGAAAATTCCGTCAGGCTGGTTTATAGATAAGAGTTTGTCGGGCGGTGGTGGTGTTATGGATCACACAGTGCATCTAGCGGATATTATGAGATGGTTTACAGGAAGCGAGTTTAAATCTGTATATTGTGAAAGTGGCGACCTTATTCACGGTAAAGGAATAGACGACTGTGGCATTGTAAACGCAGACTTTGAAAATGGCGTTTTTGTTACGATTGATTGCAGTTGGGCGCACCATAAAAACTATACAATTTGGCCACAGGTTGACGTACAGGTTATTGGAACAAAGGGTGTCTTGGACGTTAAGGCATTTGGTCAAATTGAACGTGTATTTGATGCGCAAAACAATGTCATAGAGGATGTCGTTTTCAATGAAGATGGTGACGAGGGACTGATAAGGGAGTTTGTTGATGTTTGCAAAACTGGCAAAGAACCTAAAGCCAGTGGCTATGATGGAGCAAGAGCAATGGATGTTGCTGTTGCGGCATATCAATCAACTGTTTCACATAAGCCTGTGCTTGTGAAACACCACTAAACAGTTTATAGTAAATTGTGGGGTCAAGCGTGACTCTTAGTATAAAAATATTTAAATAAGTGATTTCCAACCAAGAAATTTTCTGGGTTGGAAATCTGGCAATTCAGGGGTTATTTAAAATGAAAACAAGAAACGTCACTAATTCATATACTATGTGAAAAGGGTATTTACCTAATGCATTTATAATTGTAGCATTACCCTAAAAGACCCTCAAAAGAATACATGGATTGTTTCAAAAATGACGATTATTAATCCTATTATACAGATGGGGGGACAACTGATGGATTCATTAACACAACTATTACAAGAAGTGAATATTGTTTCGGTTACCGTTCGACTTTTTTTGTCTTTGCTGTGCGGTGGAATATTAGGCATCGAACGTGGCAGAAAAAAACGTCCTGCCGGATTTAGAACCCATATGCTGGTTTGCTTAGGCTCGACACTTGTAATGATAACCAGCCAATATGTATTGCAGACATACGGTCAAACCGACATTACTCGAATGGGAGCGCAGGTAGTTAGCGGAATTGGATTTCTTGGCGCAGGCACCATTATGGTGACAGGAAGAAATCAAGTCAAAGGTCTTACTACTGCCGCAGGCTTATGGGCAGTTGCATGTCTTGGGCTTGCACTAGGAATCGGATTTTACTCAGGAGCAATTATTAGCTGTATATTGATACTTTTTGTTATGACAATTCTGCATAAACTTGATGGTTATATGGTTTCAAAATCTAAACTAATTAACCTGTTTATTGAGTTTTCAACAGTGAGAGATTTGGCAACCCTAATGAATACTGCAAAAAGTGTTAATATGAAGGTGTCCGATATAGAAATCACCAAAAGTAACTCTGCAGATAAGGCTGTAATTGTTTTGCTTACCGTAAGAACAAGTGAGGTGAGAAATCACGAGGACGTCATACAC
>JBAQWI010000028.1:0-1606 GCA_049298835.1 Oscillospiraceae bacterium | reverse complement strand
GTTTAAGTGTAATATATGTTATTGTAGCTTTTTTCTTTATTACCGGAGATTACACAAATAAACAAAATATAATATATTTTGTAGGTTCGCTTATTATTTTTGCAGGAGGTATTGCCACGAATACACGTGGGGGTTGGATTGCCATTGCATGTTCTTTTTTTATCTCAACACCATACATAATAACCAACAGAGTATATCTAAAAAAATACGTTGCATTGATTTTGGCGAGTATAGTAGTTTTTATTGTAATTGACATTACCTCAGGCGGAATCTTATTCTTAAATCGTGTAATGCCTATGTTCTTTCAAATCAAAGAGATTTCAAAAGGTTATATCAGTCCGGAATTTGGCTCAAGACGATTTGAAATTTGGATGAATTCTATGGGAATTGTAAGTAAATATTGGATAATCGGAAGCGGTCCGGATACATTTACAACTGTCTATAGGAATTTTGGTTTTTATCCTAAGGACAGTGCCGGTAAAACTCAGATAATATTTTTGTCTGCTCACAATGAGAGTCTGCAACTTCTTATCACAACAGGGGTATTTTCATTGTTAACTTATTGGGGAATAGTAGGAAGTATAATGTTAAAAGGAATTAAGCAAATAAATGTTGATCGAAAGATAGTCCCATTAATACTAGGGTTAATATGCTATCTTGTTAAAGGAATATTTAATTGTTCAGTTGTTACAGACATGATAATATTTTGGGTGTTACTTGCTTTAATAAATAGTAATAAAATTGAAAAAAATGTCGTTAATAGCCTTTGAATTAAAGAGAAATGTGTTTCTTATTCCTTTCTTAGCACGTATTTAGATGATGTATCAAAAATGTTCTATACTTAAAAGTAGACCTGTGCTTTTTTCAGCTTAGGTCTATTTTAAGTCGTTTCTTAGGAGGAACCAATTAAGGACAATGTATTGTAGTAGCCCCTTCTCAAAGTGTTATTTATTGAGAGCATGGTTATAGAATTCTACAAATTCTTCACGGATTCGCTTAGGAGGTGTTACAAAATCTTCGTCAATCCAACCATGGATAGTGCCGACCAGATTATAGGAAAAGATTTTTGCATATGAAGCTAGCTGTTGTTCCGTCATGTTGACCAACGGTGTCCAGATTTCAATCAGTTTGTTGTAGATTGTCTGGGCGCAAATGTGTGAGAGATCTTTTTTTGTTTCGCTTTTTTTACATATATAGATTAGATTCCGGTGTTGGTAAACATAGTCGAACAAAGTGATATCCGCGGCTTTCAGTGCCATCCGATGACTTTGATGATAATGTTCGAAGCTTTCCTTGACAGTAACCGCCAAGCCATCCAGCAAATCTTGGGTAATATCATCCAACAGATCAAATTTATCATAATAGTGATTATAAAAGGTCGTGCGGTTATACTCGGCTGTTTCCACAATATCTTTTACTGTGATGCAGGCAAAACTTTCCGTTTCCAATAAACGCATCAAAGCATCCTTGAATAAATGTTTGGTTCGTCGTGCACTTCTGCTGTCTGATTCGTTATGCATCGGAAAAACCTCCTAATATAAAAAAACAATAGTTTTATGTGTGTTGTATAAAAAAACTACACATTCTAGTTTAGTGTCCATTTTTT
>JBAQWI010000027.1:0-2011 GCA_049298835.1 Oscillospiraceae bacterium | reverse complement strand
TCTTACTTTACTGAAGCAGAAACAATGGAGAAACGTTTTGGAGTGCTCTGATACTCAGATTGGATTTAATATTTTTTATGAAGAAATGCATGCTCTGTTCGATGAAGTTTACCCTTTGAAACATGTTCGGCGTGCTAGCACTGATCCAACGTTTGTAACGGCAGAAATTAAATCTCTTCTGCGGCGTAAAAACAAAAAAATGCGTAAGGGTAGGATTGAAGAAGCTAATGCTATATCGGAAACTATTAGACATAAAATTGAAACAAAAAATTCAAAAACTTTTACTGATCAACGTAGAGGCTCTAAGGAGCTATGGAAAACAGTAAATCAGATCACAGGGAAAAGTAAACAAAATAAATGTCCATCATCTCACTTTAATGCTGACACTCTTAATAAATATTTTTGCAGTGTGTCAACTGATTCAAAATATGTTCACCCCCCTAGAAAGCAAACTGCTAGTGTACTACAACCTAGTTCAGCTCTTCGGTTTACTGAATATTACATCTTTAAGCAATTGGATTCTCTAAAACACACCTCACCCGGACTTGACACCCTACCTTCATGGTTTCTTAAGTTGGCCGCGCCATCTATAGCTGAGCCAATTGCTTATTTATTCAACCTATCACTTATGCAGTCAGTTGTCCCCTTGCAGTGGAAGGTGGGAATTATCACTCCTGTGGCGAAGACTAGTAACCCCGTGAATTGCCAGGACTTTAGACCTATTTCGGTCACTCCGATTTTGGCGAGACTGTTTGAAAAATTTATTGTTCGTAAATTTTTGTACCCCATTCTTATTCATGAGAGCCATGGTCTCGGCTGTAGGGACCAGTTTGCATTCCGCCCCACGGGGTCCACAACTGCTGCGCTCATCAATTTAGTTTCACTTATCAGTGACTCTCTTTTAAGTTCTGACTATGTCCGTGTTGTCTCTTTTGATGTATCCAAGGCGTTTGACTCGCTCCGGCATCAAACGCTCTTGGAAAAGCTATCTAACATGCCAATTCCTGACAATGTTTATAATTGGTTGGTTGATTTTTTTCTTGATCGGTCACATGTAACAACCTTTAGGGGCAATGTTTCTTCGTCTGCCAAAATTAATGCTAGTATCGTCCAGGGTTCTGGCATAGGTCCAGTCTGTTACATTTTAAACTCTTCTGACCTGCATCCGGTGACTCAATTTAATAAGTTCAGCAAATATGCCGATGATGTAGATTTGATTGTGCCTTCTTTTAATAGCCACAGCATTGAGGCTGAATTTGATAACATTAATTCATGGGCGGAATTAAATAACCTAAAGCTAAACAAGTCAAAGACAAAAGAACTGATTATTTACAAAAGTAAAAATTCACGAAATAGCAATGTAAATAGTCCATTAGAAATTCCTGGTGTGGAAAGGGTCACAAATCTAAAGATTTTGGGAGTTTTATTTGATGATGTTCTGTCTTTTGGCTCCAATTTAGAACACATCATACGTTCTGCGGCTTCTACATTTTATGCTCTTAAGACGATTTCTTTGCAAAATTTGTCAGGTAGTCGTTTATTTGATGTCACTCGTCAAACTCTTGTGGCAAGAATGCTTTACGCTTCACCTGTTTGGTGGGGGTTTATGAGTGAGACACAGAAGGCTCGTTTAAATGCGGTTATTAGGCGTGCTGTAAAATTGTCTTATCTCCCACACAAATTTTGCTCTTTTATTGACCTATGTGATCAATCTGATGAATCTCTCTTCTCTCAAATACTCAATAATCATCACCATGTCATTCATCATTTGTTGCCTGAAAAAAAAGTTGACAGTTATAATCTTAGGCAAAGGTCTCACGACCGGATTCTACCTTTGTTACATACCTCTTTACTGAAAAATAATTTCTTAAATAGAATGCTCTATTTAAACAGTTATTAGTTTCTATTATTAGTTTAAATTGCATGTTTTCATTTGACTGTATTATGTGTTTTTTTTGTAATCATTCTGCGATTGTCAAATGAACCAATAAAGCTTATTTTACTTTACTTT
>JBAQWI010000026.1:0-2200 GCA_049298835.1 Oscillospiraceae bacterium | reverse complement strand
AAAAATTGCTACAATAAAGGTGTTCATATACCATCGTGGATAGTTAAAAAGGGAGGTATCAGTAAACAACTTGGTGTAGTTTGCAAAGGTGTATCCCTTTGGCATAATGTAAGTAGTGAATGCACCTGCCTCTTCACGAAAAGAAATTAACAGCAACCATGCAATTGGCAAAAGCCAAATAACTGACATCACAGATAAAATTACATATACAATGGTGTTTGAAATTCTACTGCGTATTTTGGTGTTTTTTATCATTGGAACTGTTCCTCCTTTCTAATCGATGCCGAAGAGTTATAGGCAATCAAGGAAAATACCGAGCAGACAACAAAGACTAAAATACCAATTGTTGATGCCAAACTGTAGTTTTGGTCGTTAACCGTAAGTTTATATAGCCAGGTAACAAGCAAGTCAGTTTCTCCTGCTTGGAAATAGTTTAACGATTTTGGATCTCCTCCTGTTAGGAAGTAGATAACGTTAAAGTTGTTAATGTTAGAGATAAATTGAGTAATGAGGTACGGAGTCGTTACAAAAATCATATATGGAAACGTAATTTTTGTAAAAATTTTAAACACACCTGCTCCGTCAATCCTTGCACTCTCATAAATATCCTGAGGGATATTCATAAGAATACCAGTTGTAATCAACATGGTATATGGAATTCCGACCCACATATTCACAACGATTACGGTAATTCGTGCGAGTTTTCCGTCAGTAAGAAAATGAATTGGTTCATCTATCCATCCTATATTTTGCAAAATAACATTAAGTGGACCTAAGTCATGCAGTATTTTTGACATTAGCAAAAGGGTAACAAAAGAAGGAACAGCAATGGTGGTAACAAAAATTGTTCTCCACATTTTTTTAAGCTTGATACCTTTTTTGTTAATCATGAGTGCCAAAATCATTCCAAATACATAGTTTGAGAAAGTTGCAAAGAATGCCCAAATTAATGTCCAACTAAGCAAACTTGAAAAAGTGTACGATTTTAGCGGGTTTTGCCAGAAAATATCCTTAAAGTTGGTAAAGCCTACCCATGTAAATAGATTTCCTGGAGGTTGGTGGGCTCTGTCAAAGTTTGTAAACGCAATTAATATCATGAAAATTAGGGGCAATACTGTAAAAGCAATTGCACCAAGTCCAGGCAACGAGAGAAGTGTCACATGAAAGTTCTCATGAAAAAGTTTTTTTAAATCCTCTTTAAAGGTTGGAAGTTTTTTTCCTGCCTTAAGTAGGAGCTGACCTCTGTAGGCTACTCTAATGTTGCTTATGTAGCTAAATAAAAATCCAATGGTGATAAATATTGACATAACGCTGAAAAGCAAAATCAGCATTGAATTATCACCTGGAGTATTGATATATATTTGTTGCGCTTCATCCCATACTTTATTTAGGATGGATGTTCCTAAAGTACCAAGATCTTTTAGATATAACCATCCAAAGAAAATAAAATAGAGTATGTATGCAATTTGCAAGAAAAGATATAATAGTCCCTTGATAAATTGTTTTCGTGTGATACAGCCAAAGCCCATAATGATAAAGCTAAGCTTTGTTTTATAGTCACCATGCACAAATGCGTTTCCTAATTCAAGAAAACTTTCCTTTACGCTATTAAAAAAGGTTGTTATGCTGTTCGAAAATTTCCCCAAACGCCTAACGTCTTTGTTCGCCATATCAGCACCTTCGCTTTCTATTAGTTTTCATAAGCGAGATATATAGCCTTGTGTTTCACAAATTAAACTGTTTGATATCAATTGCAAAACACAAGGACTACATCTCTTACTTTATTAAGATACTGTCTGTTTTAAATAATGTTGTGTCTGTTGTTATTGAGCTGCTGAAATTTGTGCTACCATTGCATCAAGTTGCTCTTTGATTGATTGTTTGTAATCTTTGTTTTCCATTGCAGTACCAAATGCCTCAGCAGGAGCCCAGTATTTGTCTGAAACACTGTTTTGTGGAGTTGCAAATTGGCTTTGTAGAGCAAGAGCAGAAAGAGGAATATTAGATTTTACAGCATCGCTTCCAGCCACTTTAATATTTGAAGGGCCAATTTCTCTAGCCGCGAATCTCTTGCCTTGGTTTTCTTCATTTGTTAGCCATTCAGCCAAATTCATTGCATCAACTGGGAATTTAGTAAGTGCATTTACACCAACAAGTTTGTAACCAGCAAAGCTACCAAGTTGTGTTTGTTTGCCGCCCA
>JBAQWI010000025.1:0-4068 GCA_049298835.1 Oscillospiraceae bacterium | reverse complement strand
ATACTGGTCTTGTAGTATCCAATCAACCATATCTAATAAATGGCTACCAAAGTCACTAGACGCACCTGGTCCTGAAAGAGCTTTCTGCATACGCCATTCTAATTTTACATCCGGATTCCCAATTCTATCTCCACCTTGGGCTTGTTGAACATAATAAATATTCCCCAATTTGTTCTCAGAAACCAACTTCTTGATATACCGGAACGCGGGTACACCTCTATAGCAAAAACCAACCATGCATACTTTATTAGTAAGTTTGGAATATTCTAAAGCTGGTTTACACTGTTCTTTTGAAAGTCCAAATGGTTTTTCGCTCAATACGTGTTTCCCGGCTTCGATTGCTCTGATTGAATAATCAGTATGAGTGCTGTTTGGTGTACAGATAATTACAGCATCGGAAAGACTTAGTAGCTCTTCATATGAAGTACAAACTTTAGCATTAGGTAAATCAAATCGCTTCAAATAGTCTTCAGCCATTTCTGGAATAATGTCATATAAGGCGACAATTTCTACCTCTGGTAAACGTTGAAAAGCAAGAATATGCATCTGTGCTATTCCGATAGTCTTACCTGTTCCTACAATACCGATTTTTATTTTACCCATAATTATTTTCCTCCTTCGATACTTGCAATGGTCTGTTGAATAAACTCTCGTCCTTGTATCAACCCAGCTTTCACATCTTCAATGGAATTGGAACGTTGATTGTCTTCGTGCTCGATACTTATCGTACCCTGATAATTAATTTTTTTTAACTCTGTGAATAACTTCACCCAGTCAATCATACCTGTCCCAGGCAATGAATATTCCCACCAATTAAAATCAGTTAAAAATCCACTCTCTTTTAATTTTTCTTCGTAGATGATGGTATCTTTTGCATGGACATGGAATATTTTATTTCCAAATTCACTAATATACTTGTATGGATCGATAAACTGCCATACTAAATGAGAGGGATCATACGTTAAACCAAAGTAATCGCTATCAATTCTTTTAAATAATTCCCTCCACATAACTGGAGAAATAGAGATATTACCCATTAAGGGGCAATTTTCTACTGCAATTTTTACTTTTTTCTTCTCTGCTAGCCTCACAATCGGTTCAAAAAAAGCTACCACAGCCTCTAAGCTAGAAATTGGCAACTGACGAATTGCTTCGTACCCATCATACTTATCAGTATTGGACTGTTTTAGAATCCCTGTTGATGTAACAATCTTCTCAACACCATTATCTCCTGCAAATTCTAGACGTTTAATCAGCTGATCTCTGTGATGTTGTGCTTCACCTGAATCGACACTTAAGTAGTTTCTGCAATAAGTTAGTGCGCTGATGTTGATACCGGTTTCATGAATAACATTAGAAAATTTTTTGTCATCCATCTGAATAGTGGGGCCAACTTCAAGATCTTGAAATCCATTGGCAATAGACCAATTAGCAATATCTGTCAGATCAGTTAATCCGCATTCTACAATCCTGTTCGTCAAAAATCCTATTTTCATAATTGTTCTCCTTTCATTACTTCTAAGTAAAAGATACTATATAAATCAATGTTTTAACCAAAAAATCAATGCAAACGTTTTCCTATCGATCACTCAACAAAAAAGCAATAACTTAGCCCATTGAACACATCCTTCTTGGCTAAGCCATTGCTTTTTTGGTAACTACTGAATTTAATAAGTTTCACATAAACATATAGTAAAGCCCACTGAGTCCAATAAAAAAGTGAATAAGGACCTTCATTTTTCTCAAACTTATATTTCCCAAAAATTTTAGGGCAATGAGTAGGCCAATTAAAATGCTGATCATTCCTATTAAGATTATTGGCAGATGAGCTGTTGTAATAATACCGTTAAGCATTCGAATAATCAGTGTATACAAAGTATTGATGAAGAAGAAAAATTGAATTGTTCCGAGATACATTTCTTTTGTTTCAGAAAGGGATAAGTAATAAACTGCCATAAGCGGTCCACCTATTCCAAAAAGACCGCTAAAAACCCCTGATAAGGAAATAAAAACACCTGCTTTAACCCAAGAAAACGTCTCACTTTCTTTAGATTTTTTTGACAAAAAATAACCTGATAGTATCAGTAGAAAGAGCCCTAGAAGCTTCTTCATGATTGATTGATCAATCAAATCTGAAAATGTAATCGCAACAGTAGCCATCCCTGCATAAATCACAAATGGAATAATAACTTTTCTATATTGAATAGTTTTTCGATATTTGATGACCATAACCGTGCATAAAGCTGAAACAATCATTGTAGAAACTCCTGCACTTTGTGTAATCGTCAATAGAGAAGGCAAATAAACCATCATAACGATCCCCGCGCCAAATCCTGTCATTCCTTGGATAATTCCAGCAGACACCGCACATACCACTAAACCAAATAAGTCATTCACTATCCTTCTCCTTTCAGGAATCATTTCCTGGTCGATTCTCGTACAATTAATGTAGATGGAATTAAAAGAGTAATGGGTAATTGGTTGTATTGTACTTTATCTACAATATAGCGAGCTGCGGTTCTTCCCAATTGCTCCATAGGAACGCTTACAGTTGTCAACATTGGTGTTGAAAATTGCGCCATTTCAATGTTATCGATGCTGATTATAGATACATCTTCAGGAATTTTTAGATTAAACTCGTTTAACGCTTTAATTGCACCTAGTGCTGTCAAATCGTTACCGCAAAAAAGTCCCCTTGGTCTAATACCGGCAGCTAAGGCTTTCTTCAAATTTTCATATCCTTTTTGCAAAGAAAATGGCGTTTCAATTACATAATTACGAAGACCATCTACAAGTCCTCGCTTTCCCATAAAATCTCTGAATGCGTCATACCGAACTTCTTGTCTACTCTCACCTAGGTAGTAAATATTTTCAATACCATCTCTAGTCAGATATTCTAGCGCTTTGATTGCTGCTTCATAACCATCGCAAATAATTTGGTCGATATCTATGTCCATTTTATTAAGTCCCACATATATCACGTTCTTATTATACTTTTTAATAAGATCTATATATTTTTTTTCTGTCCTTCCTACAATGATTACACCATCTAGGTGTTCGCTAGATAGTAAAGAATTAATAGTTCTGCGAGGATATTCGTAAGTTGAAACTGCAAATTTCATTAAATACCCTAACCGGAGCAACTCTGTTTCAATTGACCGAGAAATTTCAGAGAAGAAAGGATCTGTTTTAAAGTCTGATGACCGTGAAAAAATGCAAGCAATAGTTTTTAATTTTGCCTTGGGTTCTTTGCTTTTTAATTTCTGGGCTGCTATGTTGGGTACATAATTCAACTCTTTGACAGCCTCCCAGATTCTATTTTGTATTTCTGGTCTAGCAGCTTTTGTCGCGGTACCATTGACGACTCTAGATACTGTCGCAATGGAAACATTGGCAAGTTTAGCAATGTCTTTTAAAGTTGCTTGTTTGTCCATACCTATTCTCCATTTACTAAATTCTATTTTAAAAGTTCCATAGCGTATACTTCAGCCATTGAATAAATATTCTGAAATTTTTCCCCACTTCTCTTAGTGATAAGCAGAACATCCTCATATTCAGGTATGATTTTTATGATTTTACCATCTTCCAAACCTACTTTTAGTTTGATAGTACCCCATTCTGTATTAAACGGTAGGAATTTGCGTTCTAAAATACTTCGTTTTACTTGGTAGGTGCGAACGCCAAAAGTGCTTGAATGTGATAACACAAATCGTTCGATATTATCCGTGAATTTCGGATGGCTTAAAATAGTCAAAAGTACTCCTGGACGATTTTTTTTCATATTAACCTGGGTATAATAGGCATCTAGCACATCTTCGCGTCCAATAAGTTCCTGCAGGAACCAGCCAAGTGCTTCTCCAGTCATATCATCAATCTGACACTCTGTAACATTAATTAATTCTTTTGATGTTTTTTTTTTAAGAGCATTGTGCGCAGAATATTCGGGTGTGAGAATTCCTTAGTGCCACTACCATATCCAATTTTTATGATTTCTCCTGTAGGCGAGTCGAAATATTCTGTTGCCAAAATTTTTGCAAATGAGGCTCCTGTAGGTGTTGTCAATTCAGC
>JBAQWI010000024.1:0-6028 GCA_049298835.1 Oscillospiraceae bacterium | reverse complement strand
ATTTTAGACCGAAACTTTTCAAGCTTTGTAGGACGTTTTCCTATCGCTACAAGGTATTCGCTTACAATGGGTGAGTATGCGAACTATATTAATGAAACAGAGAACATTAACTGTGACTTAACCGTTGTAGAATGTACTGGTTATGACCGGTCAGTTTATCTTGATGAAACAGAGCTTTCCTTTGTTTCGTCATCACCTAACTTACCTACGATTGACAGCTGTATTTGCTACATTGGTACTTGTCTCTTTGAGGGCACAAATTTATCCGAGGGCAGAGGTACAACAAAGCCTTTTGAATCAATCGGTGCTCCATTCCTTGATGCAAAAACTGTAATTTCTGCGATGAATAAGTTTTCCCACGACGGTGTATTGCTCCGTGAAACTTACTTCACACCGTCATTTTCAAAGCATCAAGGGGAACTTTGCTGTGGAATTGCCCTGCACATTACAGATAGAAGGTTGTTTGAACCCTTTAAATTAGCAGTTAGACTACTTGATACAATTCGAAAAACGCACCCTCAATTTGAGTTTATCAAGCCACTAAAAGAGGGCGGAAAACCCTTCATTGACTTACTACTAGGCACAGACGAAATTAGAAGCGAAACCTTTGATGCAGAAAGCTTTTTTAAAGCCAACGATTGTAAGTTAAAAGAATATCAAGAAAACATTTCAAAGTTTTATTTATACTAAATAGAAAAAGATGCAAGCAGATTTGCAACGTTTTGTTTTAGATGGTAAAACCGTAGGGGCGGCTAATAGCCGCCCCTACAACCATCGTTACGAATGTTGACCTTTACTGCTTGCATCTTTTTTTGAACCTTATAATTAGAATTCTTTTTTATTGTAAATTTTAAGTGAAATTAGATAGGATATCACAACTACAACTACTGCAATTGCAGGGATAATGAAAGTTAAGCTGATAAGAATGCCTGTGTTAGGCGTAGCTGTATTTAAGTCCTTAAGAAAGTTAGGCATAGGTATTCCTGACTTTTTAACAACCTGTGAGCCCAAAATTACAATTGCAGTGGGAACTAGTGCACATAAAATTATTAATAGCCTTGCCTTTTCCGGTCCAAATTTGTAAAGCAAAGGGAGAATAACACTGCCAAATAGTAACGCTGCCGACAAAACCGCACCTGATGAAATTAATGTTTCCCCAATATTAACATTTTTCATAAAATATCCTGCAATAATAGTAAGAATACTGTTAAGGATTGCTCCTGATATACTGAAAATCAGCATAATTACATACTTGCTTAAAACCATTTCTTTTCTTGTAATTGGCATGGTAAGGGCATATCTATCCCATTTTGCCATATCGTCATAACTTATAGTTGTAATTACCATCATAGTGCATAACAAAATTATAAACCCACTGATAAAACTAACATCACCCTGTGGAATGAATATTACAAATTGAACTAAAATCATCAGTCCAAGTATTTTCATATAGGATTTCATGTTCAGAAAGTCTTTTAAAATTAATCCCTTCATTATTTTTCACCCCTTACATAAAACAGCATAATTTGTTCAACCGAAACTGGATCGACTACGATATTATGGTGATTAATCATAAATTTATTTTTATTTTGGATTAACACCTCATAGCCATATTCACCCTTACGATATCGCACAATGTCATTTTTATTTAGTCGGTTAAATTCATCACTACCGCATTTTACAATTCCCATTTTGTCGACTAAGTCAAGCTTACTTTCGCTGAACACAATTTTTCCCTCATGTATAAAGGTGATGTAATCAGCAATTTTGTCTAGGTCACTTGTGATATGAGATGAAACTAAAATTGAGTGTTCCTCATCTTGAATAAATTCAAGGAAAATATCCAAAATTTCCTCACGTATAATTGGATCAAGCCCGCTTGTTGCTTCGTCTAATATTAAAATTTTAGGATGATGTGAAAGTGCAACAGCAATGTTTAATTTCATTTTCATTCCACGCGAAAATTCTTTTACTATCTTTTTTTCAGGGAGTTTGAATTTCTTTAAGTAGCTGTAAAAGAGTTCATTATCCCAGTTTGTATAGACCATTCCCATGATTTTTGAGATATCAATTACTTTTAGATTGTCATGAAAATTGCTCTCTTCAAATACAACTCCAACCTGTTCTTTGATTGATTTTTCGTCTTTTATAGAGTTCATTCCCAAAAGCTGTACCTCGCCACTCTCACAACAAATTAAGTTAAGTATAGCCTTTATAGTTGTGCTTTTTCCTGCACCATTTTCCCCTATAAATCCCATAATGCTTCCGCTAGGCAGGGAAAAAGAAACATTATCTAGCTTAAACTCTTTGTATGTTTTTGTAATTCCTTTGACACAAATTGCATTTTCCATTATTATTCTCCTTTATGTAGTACCGTTAGAGTTTCTATCATTTCTTCTAAAGTAACCCCACTGCTTTTGGAAATATCAACTGCCTTTTGCAGATTTTCCTCTATCATTCGCAGGTGCTCTTCTTTTACAAACTCCATATTTTTGCAAGCAATAAAACTTCCCTTGCCTGTTACCGTTGCAATAAATCCATCACGTTCCAAGTCGGTATATGCACGCTTTGTCGTTATAACGCTAATTCTAAGCTCCTTTGCTAAAAGCCTCATACTAGGCAAAGCTGTTCCCTCGTTTAACTCACCGCTCATAACCATGTTTTTAATCTGCGCTGTTATCTGCTCATAGATTGGTTTACCGCTTGAATTGCTAATGATTATTTCCATTTGCTCACCTCTTTTACAGTGTGTATACTCAATATATACACTATACTACCGTGCATATAGTTTGTCAATAGAAAATTATAAATAAATATAATAAAGACAAAAACTTCCCAGTGACAATTGTCATTGGGAAGTTTTATGGATTAATGTTAATTAGAAGGTGGTAATTGCTTGTAGCACCACCACCAGTCCTCACAGGCAAGATTTTGACTAGCAGGGTTATTTGCTCTTTCTAGTAATTGATCATATGTTTTAGGCGGTGGAACTAGCACCGATTGACCTGGTAGCCAATTTGCAGGGGTTACAACCTTATCTCTATCGGTCGTTTGAAGTGCTTCAAGTAGTCTTAAAATTTCTGGTATATTTCTGCCATTTGTCAAAGGGTAAATTAAGATTGCACGAATTATTTGCTGTGGGTCGATAATATATACATTTCGAACAGTTTCTTGTGTACTAGCCTCTGGTGCTATCATGCCATAAAGCCTTGATACCTCACCAGTTCTATCTGCTACAACAGGGAAAGGTATCTCTATACCTGTATTTAAAAATATGGAGTATACCCACGCAAGGTGAGAGGGGTTGCTATCAATACTTAATCCAAGCAGTTGCGCATTTTTTTCTACGAATTGGGGATTAGCTTGTGCGAAAGCAATAAATTCTGTGGTACAAACCGGTGTAAAGTCGCCTGGGTGAGAAAAAAATACAACCCATTTTCCTTTATAATCTGATAGTTTTATTGGCCCAAATGTTGTATTAGCATAAAAGTCTGGAGCTTTCATACCAATACTTACGTGTCCAAAATCTCTTTGAGTATTTATTTCCAAAATTAAGACCTCCTTTTTATTATATAATATGATAACTATATAATATTTGTTAATTTTTAAGTAGGAAAAGGATATAAAAGTGATTGTGATTTATTTGTTGCATATATTTTTCTATATTTGTGATATACTGGGTTTAAAAGGATGTGTTGTGCGTGTTAAAACAAAAACTTGTGATTTTACTAGTTGCTTGTTTTGTACTTACCTCATTAGTTGGCTGTGGACAGGAAACTCCAACAAGCAATTCTAATATTCTACTGCCCCCTGTGTCCTCTTGTGAAACTAGCTCTGATAAAGTAAAAAGTTTACCTGTACTGGAAGAATATTTACCTGTTGTAGAGGATACCAAAGTAAAAGTTACCAATTCTACAGGGAAAATTAACAAGAAACTGCAAAAGCAAATTCTTGCAGGGGAAATTGTGGAGCTAACCGATGGGGATTGCCTTGACTTAAATAACGATAAGGTTGGAGAGGTCATTCACTTTAAGTTAAATCGCTTAAATGATACCTATTGGGGTACCTATATTTTAACTGTGGGAAACCGACAGATTGTTGAAGAAGATATAAATTTAACTGGAAAGGTTTATGCCGCCATGCTTGGGGGTGAATGGAATGGAATCCAATTGCTAATAGATGGTGATGGACCTAGTGCAGACCCATACAGTCACATTTTCCACTATGAAAACGATAGGCTGTGGGATATCGGATTAGTATCTAATTATGCAAATGATATTATCTTAACTACCGATGGCTTTTCTGGTTCTAAACATGGCAGTGTTATTCATACGTGGTATCGTCCTGCTGATTATATCCTGACTACCGTTTTCGTAAAAAGTGAGTATGAAGAAAATTATATTCCACCACAGATTGTTGAAGTTCCACGTGATATTTACCCTATGGGAACAATCGTTACGCTAAAATGTGACTTGCCTTTACAAGCATCACGAACAAATAACACCACTAACATGATAATTAAGGCAGGGTTAAACGTTGTGTTGGTTGCTACCGATGATATTGAATGGGTATACGTTTCTCCTGCTGAAAATAGCAGTTACAATGGTGGGTGGCTACAACTAAAGCTAGACAGCTTTGACACCTGTTTAATTGGAGATAAGGAAATTCCAGCAGGCGATATATTTGAAGGACTTTTTTATGCAGGGTAATAGCAAAAGGAGCAGACAACTGTCTGCTCCTTTTTATTTTTATTCAAACTCTACAACACTGTTAGTTTCAGCCGACTTAAATGCTGCCTCCATAAGTTTCATTACACGCATTAATTCATTATGTTTAATTAGAATTTCAGCTTTTCCACTGATAGTATCCATAACATTTCTGTAAAAATCCTTAATGTCAGTTTTAACCTTTGGTAATTCTTCTGTTGCTATTGTTTCGTCTGTACGAGGCGCCATAGTTTTTGTCAAACCTGCCGCAGTTTTAACAGGGACAGCATCGTTTTTATCCCAATCTGTAATACGAACAATTTTACCGTCTAGTTGCCAATCATTTATAATTGCAGTTCCGTTCTCGCCTAGCATATACCAACGAGGAAGTTCAATGAAGTTTGAAGTTCCAACTTCTAAAAGAGCTCTTTTTCCACTCTCAAAGGTAAGTATAAGTCTAAATCCGTCATCAACTTGACCATTTGTAACATTATCTAGTGTGCAATAAACACTCTTGATTTTTTCTTTTACCATCAACAATATTTGGTCAATAATATGAACCCCCCAGTCAAGAACCATTCCACCACCATGTTCTTTTTGAGCACGCCAGTCGCCTGGAATGCCTCTTGAACCGTGAACACGTGACTCAATGTTAAACACATCTCCAAGCAATCCATCGTCATAAATTTTCTTCATTGTTAGGAAATCTTCATCCCAACGACGATTTTGGTGTACAACAAAAAGTTTTTTAGTTTCATTTGCAACGTCAATGATTTCTTGTAACTCAACAGAGGTTAGCGTTACTGGTTTTTCACAAACCACATTTTTGCCTGCCCTTAATACTTTGATTGCAATTTCTTTGTGGCAATCATTTGGGGTGGCACAAAGAACGATATCAATACTCTCATCGCTCAAAACTTCTTCAAAGCTATTGTAGGTATGTAGATTGTTTTCCTTTGCATATTCTAAACGTTCTTGCTTTATATCAAAAATGCCTGCTACTGTTAGGTTTTCAATCCCACTTTCTATAAGCTCACGATGCCAATTTCCCATACCACCAAAGCCAACAATTGCAAGACAAAATTTCCCGTCTTTCATTAATCATTCTCTCCTTAGTAATTTATAATTTATAATTTAGTGTTTATTTAAAACTTGTAATGATGGATATTATCCAGCCGAACAAACTGAAATTTTGTAGGAATTGCATAGTATGCGACCCGGGGGCGATTAATAATCGCCCCTACATATGGGCTCGCAACAAGCCACCAGACAATTTTTCGCTCAATCTTTGATTTCACTCAATGTGTAAACCTTAAAATAGT
>JBAQWI010000023.1:0-2092 GCA_049298835.1 Oscillospiraceae bacterium | reverse complement strand
CATCTGTCCCTTCACGTGACAATGTCCTATCCCAATCTACTGTTAAGAAATTTCTTAGACCGTCATAGTCTCCTTTATTAAAATTTTTCCTAACCCTATTCGTTTTAATGCAGTTCAGCAATGTTGTGGTTATTAATAAAACACTATGGTCGCTTTTCCCCAATGGAGAGAAATACTCTACATTATTTATAAAAGGTTCATTAGTCAATACCAGATCTAATATATGTGGGGTATCTGTTCCTCTTGCTCGAGTAGGATAATTTACATGTTGGTATAAAAAATTATTTCTTAATGAATCAAGAAATTTATCACCAGATGTATATGCTGAGCTCCAGGTTTCCCAATTTATATCATTAAAATTAAAGTCTCCAGTAATCAACAGATTTTCATTTTTACAATTCCTTGAATTTATGTCAATAAGTTCAAAGAGTTTATTATCATTTTCCGGATTACTATTTGGACTTCTGTAAATACATCCTATTGTAGTCCATGATGTTTTATTAGCCTTGACCTTTATAAAGACACTTTCCTTATAAGAATCATCCAAACTAATCAATTTTGATTCTAGTTGACTGTCCACATAAATAATAACCCCTCTACTGTTTACATCAAATTTGTTTGAATACAATACATAACCATTTAAATTAAGTTCTGCTAGTTCAAAAGTTCTGCTATTCTTATATTTTACTTCTACAATTGCAATAACAGCCGGTTTTTTTGGTAGACTATGCAACAACATTTTTAGTTCATTTATCTTGTTAAAAAAGCAATCAGCATTAGTGTACAGAACATCCAAATCTGATGATTCGATATCTATTATTCCTGAGCCTAATCCTGAGCCTGAGGAATCACTTTCTTTATCTTTACTATATAATGTTTCCCTGGAAAGCCTCTCACCCTGTATATATATTCCCCCGACTCATCATCATGCTCTCGTTTCTTGGCCTCCGCTACCAATTTTCTACACTCCTCTCTTTCTCCTGGTGTCATATCGTGTGCAAAAATCAGATTCCGATGCTCTTCCTCTGCATTTCTCAATTTAGACAATGATTCCATAATCATATTTTTTAATACTCTGTCCCTAAATTGCAAAAGCAGTGGCCTCTTTATTTTGTCACCAGTGTTCCTTTTCCCCAATCTGAAAATTTTTTTGATGTCCCCTGAAGCAATGGTCAGATCTAAAATGTTATTGAATACATCCAAACAAAAATTTTTATCCTCCACTGGTCTAGCCTCTTTATCTTCATTATCAGATTCTGGTACATTGTAAATAATTATGTTGCATACCCTGCTTTCCTTGTCCTTTTCCTCAGCAGCATGTTTTTTTACCTCCCCAAGAGTTTCTTGTACACCTGAAATATTTGTTGTTACATTCTGAATTTTACCTTCCACCTGCTGGGTGGCTTTAACAACTTCTGCCCATTTTCCATCAAAAACCGCTATTTTGTTCTGGAATTGCTGATCAACGGATTCAGCTAATTTTACACTGGTTTCATTAATTTTGTCATTAACTTTGTCTTCAATTAATTTCATTCTATTTTCAGAAGCTTTGAGCTCGGCTTGATAATTATCAAGACGAGCTGAGAGATGACCCAATCCCTCATCTATTTTTTTAGACAGTAAGCTAACTTCATTTTTCATAGTCATAAGATTCTTTTCAAATCTATCACTTTTTGATTTTATTTCTTTGATTATTTTTAGCATTTCAATTGTAGGCAAATTGCATTCTTTGCAGAACCAATGAATGTTTTGCCCCGCTGTTGACATTTTATTAAAGAAAACAAAGTCTTGTTCATCTAATCCCACACAACAAACATGATGCCATTTCTCACATATTTCACACTGTATCCACCTTACCTCTTCTGCACAATCCTCTGCCTCAGACTCTCCACAAACCTTAAATTTTTCCTTAACCTTTTCCTTAATATTTTATCGAACATTTTGTTGAACATTTTGTTCGAAAGAACAGTCTGCTGTAGCCCCCTTTCGGCAAACAGATGATTTTTTGCTCATATTTTACCCAACAAGTGAAGACATTATACTAATAAAAAAGAATATTAACAAAAATTCAAAGCTCAGGTGCACCTAATTC
>JBAQWI010000022.1:0-8694 GCA_049298835.1 Oscillospiraceae bacterium | reverse complement strand
AGTCTATGGCGGCATATCGAGAGCATAAAAAAGTGGTTATCATTCCAAAGGAAAATGAGTCTGATTTAAATGAAATTGATCAAACTGTTCGTGATAATATAGTATTTATACCAGTGGAAAGTGTATCGGATGTGCTTGATATTGCATTGACTGATATCAGAAATAAGAATGTTGCTGATGAACTTTCTAAATGGTGTGTGGTACAGCCAAAACTTGTAAAACAAAACCAACCGATTATATAATTTTTACTGGATAAAATTACTTTGAAAAAAGTTAGGTATGAAAAATAAGGAGAAACACAGATGGACTTTACTAAGGCGGAATTTTTGGTTTCCTATGGACTTTCAAGTCAGATACCAGAAAATGAAAAGACTGAGATTGCATTTGCAGGACGTTCTAATGTGGGCAAATCTTCCACAATTAATAAGGTTTTTAACCGAAAATCGCTTGCTAGGGTTAGCTGTGTTCCTGGAAAAACTGCGACAATTAACTTCTATAAGGCAGATTATATTAATTTTGTTGACCTACCTGGTTATGGCTATGCCAAGGTTGCAAAATCAGAGATGCAACGTTGGTCTGAGCTGATAGAGGGATATTTTAATCAAGATAGAAATTTGCAGCTTGTGGTACAGCTGATTGATATGCGACATAAACCATCAAAGCTTGACTTGCAGATGATAGATTTCTTAATTGAACGTGAAGTTCCTTTCATTATAGCAATGACGAAAAGTGATAAGCTAAACAAATCACAAACGGCTGAAAGAATGGGCAATATTCGTGCTGAAATTCCATATGGAGATGACATTACGATAATCCCATTTTCAAGTGTAACAGGTGAGGGTGTAGACGAGGTTAGGGCTATCATTACACAAGTCGCACAGGACGCAGCTACTGCCGCTATACTGATAGAAGAATATGAACTAGACCAAATTCAAGATGATGAACTAGGTCAAATTCCAAATGATAAACTAGACCAAAATCAAGATGACGCCCAAGATGAAGCAGAGGAGGACACAGATAATGTATATTAGTGATAATTTGACTACCAATGAAAAAGGACACCTTGCAGTTGCGGGGATGGATAGTGTTGATTTAGCAAAAAAGTATGGAACACCTGTATATCTTATGGACGAGGAACTCATTCGCAAAAACTGCGATATGTACAAGTCCTCTATTGAAAAATACTATAATGGAAAAGGACTTGTTTGCTATGCAAGCAAAGCGTTCTCCTGTAAGCAAATTTATCGTATTGCTAAGGAACAAGGCATAGGTGTTGACGTTGTATCAATGGGCGAGCTGTACACTGCTATGAGCGTTGATTTTGACCCAACTAAGATGTGTTACCATGGCAACAACAAGACCAAAGCAGAACTTGCATATGCACTTGAGTGTGGCGTTAGTCGTATTGTTGTGGATTCTTTCTATGAACTTGATATGCTAGATAAATTGGCTGAAGAGATGGGCAAAAACGCTGGTATCTTGCTAAGACTTTCACCAGGAATTGATGCACACACCCATGATTTTGTTCAAACAGGACAAATTGACTCTAAGTTTGGTTTTGCAATTGAGTTTACTAATGCAATGGAAGCTGTAGAGATTGCTATCCAAAAGAAAAACTTGACTCTATTAGGAATACACTGCCATATTGGAAGTCAAATTTTTGACTTAGAGCCATTTGAGCACACCGCAAAGGTGATGCTTCAATTTATTGCTGATATTAAGACTAAAACAGGCTATGAAATTGCTGAACTAAACCTCGGTGGTGGATTTGGCATCAAATACACAAATGGGGACGATCCTGTTCAGTATGACAAATATATGGAGAGCGTTTCAGTTGTCGTTAAAAACATCTGTAATGAGCTTGCTATTAAACTGCCTTTTATTATCATCGAGCCTGGACGTTCTATCGTTGGTTCTGCTGGGGTTACTTTGTATGAAGTTGGTAATATAAAGGAAATCCCTAATATTCGCACCTATGTTTCAGTTGACGGTGGTATGACTGACAATATCAGATATGCACTTTATGGTGCAGAGTATAATTTTATTGTAGCCAATAAAGCCAATGAAGAAAAAACTCAAAAAGTAACCATAGCTGGCAGATGTTGTGAGAGTGGAGATTTACTTGCGAAGGACGTTATGATACAAAAATGTGAAGTTGGAGATATTTTGGCTACCCTTGCAACAGGGGCATACAACTATTCAATGTCCTCTAATTACAACAGAACGATGAAACCACCTGTAGTAATGTTATATAAGGGAAAATCGTATATTGCTGTAAAAAGAGAAGATTTGGAAGATGTTGTAAGAAATGACGTATAAAATTTTGTCAAACCTACAAAAAACTTTAAACGTTGCGAGGTTTTTTGTAGGATTTGAGAAAGTAAAATAAAATCGTGTAATGGTGTTGACAAAGTTATAAATATAATGTATTATATATAAGTCGCTGAAAAACAATGACAATGTGTGGGAGCATAGCTCAGCTGGGAGAGCATCTGCCTTACAAGCAGAGGGTCACAGGTTCGAGCCCTGTTGTTCCCACCACATGGCCCGCTAGCTCAGTTGGTTAGAGCGCTAGCCTGTCACGCTAGAGGTCGTCGGTTCGAGCCCGATGCGGGTCGCCAAAATTGCATATTATAGTTTGAATTTTTTCAAACTATATGCCTCTGTAGCTCAGTCGGTAGAGCAGTGGACTGAAAATCCACGTGTCGTTGGTTCGATTCCGACCGGAGGCACCAAGCAATTAGGCTTTAACTATAGTTGCTTTTATAAGCAACTATTTGCGAATGTAGCTCATCTGGTAGAGCGCCACCTTGCCAAGGTGGAGGTAGCGAGTTCGAGCCTCGTCATTCGCTCCAAATTAAAAGTCATGTGTAGGTTTAAACATCTATATGTGACTTTTTTGTTTTGTCATGGTATGATGCAAATATTGTTTATATTTGGTAAAAGGAGTACATTATATGATTAATTGGGGATATTTATTACTTTGGTGTTGGGTCGCATATTTAACTGTTACATTAGTTGGAATTGGACACACGGTGTTTAATTGGAAAGTACTAAAAATGGAGGGGACTAAAAACAACCCGCCAAAATCTATCTATGATATTGACGCTTATGCAAAAACCGTTCCTTGGCATGTCCTTTACAACATACTACTTTGGCCTGTGTTCGCTTATATTTATTTTATTATGGCAAAGCCTACTGATTTGTGGTTGACGGCGTTTTGGATTGGTCTAATTTGGTGTATACTATCCATAATAATAGATTTAGTTGGTTGGGTGTTAATTCGCCATCCTTGGTCTGTTACATACAAAGAGTTTTATGTGGATTATCAACCATGGATAACATTAATTTACATATCAATGTTTGTAAGTCCTTTTATCGGGGCGTTATTCATATAAACTAAACGTGCATTCTTTATGTAATTTACGTTGTTTATTATTGGAATTTATCCAAATTCAACCCTCACCTACGATTGAAAAGGTGGGGGTTGAAAAAATATCGTTGACAAATTTCATGTAATCTCATATAATGTTAATATACTATCGATCAGGCGTTTATCGCCGGGTTCACTTGAACAGCGAATGTAATTCGTGGGACGATGATTTCTAATAATGAAATCATGGTCTTTTTTTATACTTAAAAATAGACCTTATAGTAATTGAGGAGGAAAATTCATGGAAACAAAGAAAAAATTTAACCCCGCAATTCGTGTCGCTATTATAGCAATCTGTATTAACTTTGTGCTTGCCATTTTTATGTTCGTTTGTGGACTTGCATCAAAGTCAAGTGCGATTTTGTCGGAGTCAATGAATACTGCAGCTGATGTATTTAGCACGTTCATTGTAATCATCGGTGTTCACTTTGCCTCAAAAACATCCGATAAGGATCATCAGTATGGTCATGAAAAGCTTGAGTGCATATCGGCTATCATTCTAGCAATCATTTTATTTATAACTGGTGCAGGTATTGGCTATGAAGGAGTTAAAAAGGTCATAGCAGGTGTAACTAGCGGACTTACTGCGCCAAGCTCACTTGCTATCGTTGCGGCGTGTGTATCTATTTGTGTTAAGGAATTTCTGTTCTTCATGGCAAGGGGAACTGCAAAAAAGGTTAACTCTTCATCACTAATGGCAGACGCATGGCATCATCATTCAGATGCGCTTTGTTCGGTGGGTAGTTTGGTGGGTGTTGTCGGTGCAAGACTTGGTTTGCCTATATTAGATCCGCTTGCATCCGTAGTAATCTGTGTGCTAGTAATAAAAGCTGCATATGATATATTTAGCGACTCAATCCATAAGCTTGTAGACCGTTCCTGCGATGACAAAACAATAAATGAGATTGAGGCATTAGTTTTGTCTGTTGATGGGGTTTTAGGGGTAGATTTGCTTATGACAAGGCTTTTTGGCTCAAAGTTTTATGTTGATATAGAAATCTCTGTAAATGGTCAACAGACGCTGTTTGAAGCCCATGAGGTATCCCAACGGGTGCATGATATGGTTGAAGTCAATTACCCGAATGCAAAGCATTGCATGGTTCACATGAATCCTCATATGGAAGAGTAAAAAGGAGAATTTACATGAAGAGTCTAGATTTTAAAAAAACAAAAGGGTTTGCATCAGAATTTAAGGAATTCATTTCAAGAGGAAATGTAGTCGATATGGCGGTAGGTATCATTATAGGTACAGCCTTTACTGGAATAGTAAATTCACTTGTTAAAGATGTAATTATGCCACTTGTGGGAATAATTATCGGGGGAGTTAACTTTAGTGCGCTAAAGTTTGTAATCAATCCTGCAACAGCAGATGCTGTTGAATCGGCAGTTTATTATGGTGCATTCTTTCAAAAAGTAGTTGATTTTCTGATTATATCATTTGTTGTATTTCTAATGATTAAGTTAATCAACTCATTTAGACGTAAGCAGGAAAAAATGCCTCCACCAGTTGTCGAAAAAGTGGTTGAAGTTAGCGACGATGTGAAATTGCTTATAGAAATTCGTGATTTGCTCCAAAAGCAGTCAAATACATAAAGATAGACTTGTTTACTCAATCGAAGTAATTTTATAAAATAAGTAAAGCCTCCCAAATGGGAGGCTTTACTTATTTTAATATTGTCTTTAATTTCGGCCTTATTTTTTCACAGTACATGACAATTAGTCTTGATAATGCCATATCATAAACCACAAAGGCGACATTTCCAAGAGCCCAAAATGCGATTACGCCATATTGAAAGTCATTGTTCAAGTCTGCTAAAATTCCGCTCATTCCTAAAACATACATCATAGTAAAGTAGGCAGTAACCATTGCAACGTTAAACATTCCTATTTTAACAATCCACTCGACAACTCGGGATTTTATCTGTTCGATACTGCTTTTTAAAATAGGGTAGTAGCCAAAAAAGAAAACAAACAGTATAGCAGATTCTTTTATAGGTGCAATTAGCAAAGACAAAATTCCTACAGCAATATAAGCGACATAAGCGGTTTTTTTGTTTATTTCTATTACCAGTGCAATTAACATTATGCCAGAGATAGCTGGCAACGCATAGTCAGCAAAGGGGAATATGCCTGTTAAAAACATAAATAAAAGGCTGAGTGCAGAAATGATGCCGCCCAAAGCCACTTGTTTACTTGCTTTATTTTGTTTCAAAACAAAATCTCCTTTATCAAAATGGAAGCAATTTTCATTGCTTCCAACTGCATTATATTAAGACTAACAGCAACCGATAAGATCTCCGCCTAAACAGTTGCACAAACAATCAGCACAGATTAAACCTTGACATACATCACAAGCAGAACAACCGCGTCCCATTTGGTTGTTTGGAGCTCTGTAAGCGCCTTGCCCATATCCGCCCATATTGCCTTGACGTTGCCAACCCATACGGTTTAGTGCCGCACGATATTCAGCATTGTTAGGATTAAGCTTGCAAGCTGTGGTGAAGTTGTTTAAAGCATCGTCAAGCCAGCCACGAGAGTAATAAATGCTTCCCTTTAAGAAATACCATTCAGCATCACGATTGCCAAGAGGAATTCCATCTAAAAGTTCCTCAGCCTCAACTAGACGATTGGCTTGGATCATTGCTCGTATATCAGCAAAATTAGAGTTGGTGTTTGAGCTTGAATATGCGTTTGATTGTTTATAGCTAGAACCAGTAGTTTGTGTGGTTTTGGTAAATCCATTTTTGCGGCGGTCATTCATAATGTCATCAAATGCAGCATTAATCTCACTCATTTTTTCATCGGCAAATTCCCTTAAAGGGCTGTCAGAATAATTATCAGGGTGATATTTTTTTGCAAGCTCACGATATGCTGATTTAATTTCCTCATCAGTCGAACTCGTGGTTACACCTATTATGTCATAAGGATTGTTCATTTTTTTTCTCCCTTTTATTTAAAATAGTATTAATTTCATTGTGAAGACCAAGATATATAATGTTATCTAAAATTTCTTTGTGGCGTTTTAGATTTAACAGCTCATATGCAGGGGGAATTTCTCCCACCGTTAAATTTAAAACACCTTTTGCATAGTCTTTTATTTCATCGAGAGTTTTATTCTCGTTTGCAAACTTTTTTAAAAACGGGTTATATGAATTACTTTTTAAGTCATCGTCAATGTCATCGAGTGCATCGGCAAAATAAACATATCGTCCAATCAGATACCCAAATCTATTAAGAATCTTTTTTTGTGTTCCGTCCTCGCAAAGTCTTTCGCAAATCAGCGACAATGCAGTTGCGGTGGAATCGGCAGCTCTGTCAACACTAGTATTCTCGCTTTTTTCAATCTCAGCCTGTTTTTTCATAGCAATCAAGATTATTTCGTCAATTTCAGGATAGATTTTTTTTGCCTTGCGTCTTGCGTTTGCAGCAAAAGGAAGTAGAAAATAACCTTTTAGCTTGCCGAAAAATCCGCTATCATTTATATTGTCAATTACCTTGTAATAAATCATAAGCATAGCGGTTGAAGCGCAAAAGGTTAAGTCGTCACAAGGCAAAAGACAAGCTTTCTTTTTTAATGGATTTGCAACACAAGTGCATTTTTTGAAACCATTACAGGTATTGGACATTGCAATGGAAACTGTAGCAATAAATGTGAAATCGTAACTCAAAGTAAGACTTGAAAAAGGACCAAAAACGTGGCTTAACTGTTTGCAAAGCCCACAGTATATAGCTTTAAAGGTATCGAACTCTTTGACTTTCATCTCTGGTTTATAGGGTTTGATATAACCAAACAAGCAAATACCTCCATATATTATTTTTACATCACAAATAATTCTACAACATTTTATATTAAATAGTATTAAAATTTTGTGAATATAATATCAATTCTGAGTAATTGCAGAAATTGGAGACCAATTACGATTACATCATAACTTGAATTGAAAAATCCTGTGCTTTCATAGAGCTTTCTTGCTTTGAGATTTGAATTTAATCTTATTTTTTAAGTAAAATTATAGACTTTTAAAAGAATTTAGTCAATAAAAAACATATTAACATTCTATCTATTGAAATTAAAATAATTTTCTGCTATCATTACAAAGAATATAATAGCAACAAAAGAGGACAATATGAAAGAGATAAATATAGTTTTGGTTGAACCACAAATTCCACAAAACACGGGAAACATCGCTAGAACCTGTGCAGCAACGGGCGCTAGACTTCACCTTATTAAGCCTCTTGGCTTTTTGATTGATGACAAAAAGTTAAAACGTGCAGGGCTTGATTATTGGCACCTGTTAGACATAACATATTACGATAATATCGATGATTTTTTCTCTAAAAATCAAGGTGAATTTTACTATTTTACCACGAAAGGCAAAAATATATACTCTGATATCGAGTATCCAGACCGAGCATATCTTGTATTTGGTAGGGAAGATGCAGGCTTAAATGAAACATTGCTTTTTCAAAATCCTGAGTATTGCGTTAGAGTGCCAATGATAGGCGACGCTAGAAGTTTAAACCTTTCTAATACAGTTGCACTTTCTACTTACGAGGTTTTGCGCCAATGGAAATTTCCCGAGCTTAAAGTAAGTGGTGAGCTTACAAAGTACGAATGGAGGTAGCAACTTGATAAATAAAATTAAGATAATGACCGATTCGGCTAGTGATATACCAGCGGAGTTGGAGGCGGAGTATTCCATTAGAATTTTGCCTTTTCCTGTAACGATAGGTGATAACGGTTACTTAGAGAGGGTGGATTTTAGTAATAGCGAGTTTTATAATATGCTAATTGCCGCTCCAAAAATTCCTACTACATCACAAATTACAACAATACAGTTCTATGAGGAATTTAAAACAATTCAAAAAGAGGGTTATCGAGAAGTAATTTATACCTCAATTAATGCAAAAGGCTCAAGCACATACAATAATGCGCTTATGGCTAAAGAACAATTATTTAAAAAGCACCCAGAACTAATCTCTGAATTTAAAATTCACGTTGTAAATTCAGCCGCCTATACAATTGCGTATGGCTATCCTGTGATTGAAGCAGCAAAAAAAGCTCAAAAAGGTGCATCTTCAAAAGAGATTGTTGGATATTTAGAGGACTGGTTTGATAGTGTTGAAATATACTTTGCTCCTTATACACTTGAATTTGTTAGAAAATCGGGACGTGTGCCAGTAGCGGCAGCTTTCGTAGGTGAGTTGATTGGGCTTCGTCCAATTATTTCAATTATAAATGGTGAAACGAAAATTGTCGA
>JBAQWI010000021.1:0-5571 GCA_049298835.1 Oscillospiraceae bacterium | reverse complement strand
ATAATTCTTCCAGTTCGCCATTTAAAAGATAACAAACATAGTTATCTTTAATACTATTATCCTCTGAATCCCAATATGTATCAACCACCCATTCAGGATGTGCTTTAGGGCTTACCTGATATTCACTTGGAATGATAAATATGCCCGATTCTGGGGATAGCATAACGAATTCCTCATCATACTTTTTCTCCATATGTCGGACTACTCTGCGTTGTACGCCTTCTTCTGTATTCATAAATTTACATCCACTTCCTCCTGTTGTTATTGCGAACAAAAGAAAAATCACTGCTAATTTTTTGCAAAATGCTGATATCTTTGTAGGTTTCACGCAACCGCCTCCGTTGATGTTATATAATGGGGTAAGTTTCATTATATAGTAATTATTAACATATGTATAGTATGAATAACAATTAAATTTCTAAATTGAAGCCTAATTTCCAACTCTGTCAAAGGCAGGTACATAACCACTTGATAAGTAAGCTGTTCTTGAAGTTGATCAGTTGCGCCATATTCATTGTCAGGAAATTCCGTGCGTTCATCACTCATAATTTCCCCTCTCTCCATTCAACACTTGCAAATGTATAATCGTCATGCATTGTCAAATCTTCCCTCCATGAATAAGTTGTTTCATCACCAAAATAGTCTTGGTGATTTTCTCTAGTTGCTGTAGATAACAATTTTTCGTCCATGTAAAGTAACCCAATATCGGTCTGAAGATAATTATCCTCCATTGCCTGTCGTAGCTTTTCTAAATCCTCGTCCTTGATAGCAGGGTCTTTATTTACAAATAATGTTATGTCATTCAGGCTATAAGGCATCAAGTCTTTAAGTGTTGTATCTTTGCCATACTCATCTCCCAACACAAATGCATATGGCTGAGCAAATACCTTGCATTCTCCATAAATTGGTTTTGCCAATGAAGAAAACAATTCTTCCAGTTCATCATTTAATAGATAGCCTAGATAATTATCTTCAATACTATTATCGTCTGAATCCCAATATGTATGAACTACCCATTCAGGATGTGCCTTAGGGCTTACCTTATATTGAGACGGAATGATAAATATGCCCGATTCGGGGGATAGCATAACGAATTCTTCGTCATACTTTTTCTCCATGTGTCGGACTACTCTGCGTTGTACGCCTTCTTCTGTGTTCATAAATTTACATCCACTTCCTCCTGTTGTTATTGCGAATAAAAGAAAAATAACTGCTAATTTTTTGCAAAATGCTGGTATCTTTGTAGGTTTCACGCAACCGCCTCCGTTGATGTTATAAAATGGGGTAAGTTTCATTATATAGTAATTATTAACATATGTATAGTATGAATAACAATTAAATTGCTGAGATACACAAATATATTGTTTATATGTAATTAATTAATAATTTACTATAACATAATATTATTTGTAAAAACTAACAAAATATGTATTTACTTTTATTGGTACATATGATATTATTATACATATTAGAATAATATATCCTAATATCCGATAGTATAAAAATTATAAGGAGATGTTTTTATGGCGGGACAAATTAGAATTTCCCCAGAACAGATGCACTTAAGGGCAGTAGAATTTCGTACTGAGGGAGAAAACTTCCAGTCAGTAATTAAAAAAATGGAAAGTTTAATCGGAATGCTTAAGGAAGAATGGGAAGGGCAGGCAAGCCGACAGTTTGATGAACAGTTTAATCATTTGATGCCATCATTTGATAAAATGAGAGAGCTAATAAATGATATTGGTAGCCAACTGGACGGTACAGCTAACGCAATAGCAGATCTAGATGACGAAATTTCTAAGAAGTTTTCTATATAACAGTTACGGTCACCATGCCCCTATAATTGACAATGCAGTTATAGGGGCATTTTAGTATGTAATGGGAGATAAAAGAATATGAAAAAATCTTTATGTCTGATATTTTTGCTACTTTGTACAGCTGCACTCTTTTCACCTGCGGTTTATGGTGAAGACGGAGGAACGGGTCTGCCGATCCACGCACAAGGTATAAAAGAACGGGAATATAAAGGATCGGCGCTGACTGATGCTTACGGAGTAGATATCCTTACGGAAGACAGCAATAAGCTCAGACAACAGGTAACGGTTGCACGCAAACAAGAGAGAGAAGAATTTTCAAATAAACTGCTTGTAAGCGAGCGCACTCTGGATGAGCCAAATCATGCATTCATTTTGCAGGTAAATGAACTTGGTTTATTTTTAAAACCAAGTAGTTATACTGCTTATGAAGCTGTGAACGCTAAAACAGCAACGCAAATTTGGATACCAATCTTTATTTTCACAGCACTGGCAGCAATTAGTTTTTTTGCGGCTCTGGCTGTCCAACGGAGGAAACGGAGGAAAAACTATGTATATAACAATTACAATGGAACTGGGAGAAAAGTGTTTTGACGTTCAGATTGATGATCTTCAGACGCTTAACAACGGAGTAGAGATTTTAAAAACCAGCGGGAAATATATGGGTCATATCGTTGATTTTTACCGTTCTAGAATGCAGTGTGGCATCGTTAGTGGATATCAGACCTTTGCGGACGCTGGTATATGCAGCGGTGATGTGTTGACCCAAATATAAAATAAATGAGGTGTGAAAATGCAGACTTTGGAAAGAGTGCTAAAAAATAATGAAACGGAACTACCAAAAGGGAAAAGACCGTATCTGACATATGAAAATGAGTATCTTGCACCGTGTACGCTTATTCAGGCTGATGACGATTTTACCCTAAATTTTCATGTAGATGGAATGAAACCGTTTGCTGAAATTGGGGAAAAAAGCAAGATAGAGAAATTTAGGGCGTTGGCAAACTGCGCAGAATTGGAAACGCTACGGGCGGAATATTATTTTTCAATTGAACCGGAAAACATGGTATACGATATAAATCTGCGCCCGGAGGTCATCATGCGGGACGCTCCCAAAAACGACGACAATTTTTTGGGCGAATATAAAGCACTTATAGGCGAAGTTTTATATCCAAGATATAAATTTGCGGATTATTACCTTGGTGGTAAGGATTTATTTAAGAAAAAAAGCATTCTTAAGCAGGTGAAACAGCAGCCAACTGTTAGTGATCTTAAAGGATTACTACTTACAGAATATGATAAAGAATTAGAAATTTTGAAACGCCATAAACTGCTTGTTAATAAAAAAAGTGCCATTGTTTCTCGTATAATGATTCCAGTTTTATCAGGGGCACTTTGCGCATTATGCATAAAAGGATATTTCATTATGTTTGTGGATATGCCTTACAAGGATAGTTTGATTAAAGCAAATACCGCCTATGTAGCTGATGATTACATTGGAACTCAGCAGGCGCTGGCTTCACTTCAAACGGACAGCCTACCACTATCAGATAAATACATATTAGCACGGTCATATATTATTACGGAGAGTTTAACCGCAGACCAAAAGAAAAATGTTCTTTCTGGTATTACGTTGAAAACTGATGAACGGGTGTTGCATTACTGGATTGAGCTCGGTCGCCTAAATTCTGTGGCAGCGATTGATTATGCAAAACGTTTAGGAGATGATGAGCTGCTTTTGTTTGCGCTGATTAAAGAAAGCGCGTCTATAAAAAACAATACAGCAATTGAGGGAGAAAAAAAGGCTACAAGGACAAAGGAACTGGAAACTCAAATTAAGTCATTAACTGAGCAGATGGACAAAGAGAGCGTGGATGTGTCTAATAATCTTTTGAATGAAAAATCTGAAAATAAGAACGGGGAGGATACAAGTGAATAAAACCCTAATCGTATTCCATAACGACCGGTATATTGAACTGCCATTGGATAAGAATTTAAGTTTGGATAATACGTGCAGGCCTGTTCCTAACGGTTTAATAAAAATCAGTTGCGAAGGTGAAGGTTGCACTGTTAATGGGATTCTGCTGATGCCTTTTAAAAAAGCGGTTATAGGCAATTTCTCTTGGATGTTATTTGAGGATGAACGGTCGTATTACTCTACAGTCAATACAGGTATGATTAGAATTGGAAATGGTAATGGATGTCAAATCATACTTGATGATCAAAATATTGATGTCACATTGGCTATTGGTAGGATTAATGTGATGTCAGGCGAAGTTTATCATAATGGAAAACTACTAAGGGCAGGAAATTATGTATTGACATATGGGGATTGTCTGCTAGTTGGTAGTACAAAAATCACCGTTAAGGACGGCTATCTTGTCTGCAATGGAATAGGATATAACTGCAGTTTAAATATTGCGGTTAATGTACCGGAACGGTTTGCAGATTTTCCGGTTTATAAACGATCACCTCGTATTATTAAAAGGGAACCTCAAGATAAGATAGACTTCATATCGCCACCTCAAAAAGAAAAGCGAAAAAAGGGACAGCTTATCAAAATGATTGTTCCCCCAATGGTAATGCTATGCATTATCATTGCAGTGAGCTTTTTGATGAAGCGTGGGATATTTGTGATTATTAGCGTAGCTGGTATGATGATGTCACTTATTTTTTCTATTACTACTTTTTTCAGCGATAAAAAAGAACGGAAGGAAAAAGAGACTGAACGAGTGCAGGGTTACGAAACCTATTTGCTAGACCAGCGTAAAAAATTATTTTGTTTGTACAACAAGCAAAAAGAATCCCTCTTGTTTCATAATTCCTCAATTATGGAAATAGAGTCTATGATTCATAATTATTCAAGTAGACTCTATGAACGCGCAGCTAATGACAGCGATTTTCTTTGCGTTTCCTTGGGCTATTCAAATGTTTTGTCTACATATAAGGTGAAGTATAACAACGATTCTTTGGAAATGCAAAAGGATGAACTTCGCGATGAAATGAACGATGTTGTTAACCAGTTTGTCACCCTTCCAGATATGCCGGTTGTAATTGATTTTAAAAAAGCGCATCTGGGTATTGTTGGTGAGAAAAAATATGTTCACGAAGAACTCAAAGCACTGCTAGTACAGTTATGCTTTTCCCAAAGTTATCATGATATAGAAATCATTACACTTATAGAAGAAACGGATATGTCTGAATTTGAGTGGATCAAATGGTACCCCCATTGCAAGGTGAAAAATATTAATATTTCTGGATTGGTTTCCGGAGAAAATCAAAGGGATCAGGTACTGGGTAACATCGCACAGGTATTAAAAGCAAGAAAACAGAAGAAAGATGAAGAGAAAAAGGAAAGCATCTATCTCCCACATTATATTTTTATTGTTGATAGCCCTAAACTAATCATCAATCACAGCATTATGGAATATCTCCAGGGGGAATCATTGAGTCTTGGCTTTAGCCTAATCTATACCACAAATATACAGGCGAACCTTCCAGAAAATATCAAAACAATTCTACTACTGGATGGTAAGGACAATGGAACATTACTTATGAACGAGGGTGTGCTTCTAAAACAAGCTTTGAAACCTCACCAGCTTGATAATGTGGACTTGGAAAGCATGGCAAGGCGACTAGCTCCAATGATACATAACAAAGGTGTAACCACACAGATACCCGACAGTATTACGTTTTATGAGATGTATCAAATAAAAAAACCGCAGGAACTACCAATACAGCAATTGTGGAAGCAGAA
>JBAQWI010000020.1:0-2165 GCA_049298835.1 Oscillospiraceae bacterium | reverse complement strand
CTTCAATGCTTTCTTGCGTAAAGCCGCGTTCTTTGGCTTCATGTGACCATCTACCAATGAGCTCATCAATATCTATCACGATTTTTGCACGTTTAGTTTCAATCTGTAAATCACGCATATTGGCTTGATTTTGAGTGCTTAAGCCTTGCTCTGCTGCTGCTGCAAGCATGCCTTCACGACGGCTTGACCAGTGCTTAATAAGCTCAGTTGGGATGCCTGGAATTTTGAACGTGCCGTTGTCTTCATTGCGTTCAATGTCAAAGCCTAATGCTTGAAATTTTCTTGCCAATGAAGCACGGAATTGAGCACCGATGGCTTTCGTGTGTTCTAGCATGTATTTATTTTCTAACTTCATTAATTTACCGTTGTATTCAGTAATATTTAAAGTTAGGTTATGAATATGACGGTGTGGATCACCGCCAAGATCATTTTCAGCACCACGGCTTGATCCATGGTTGTATGAAGCTGCTACAAAACTAGCATGTTCATGATACATACCGCCTTTACCTAATCGCGTAAAAGTTGCTTCATTTCTAACGAAATTAAGTGAATCATTGTTAGCTTCAATGATGGCTTGATCAATTGCATCACGCAAAGCTTGATCAGCGATAGCATAAATAGCGCTCACTTCTTTAGGGACACTGTTTTCAATTTCAGTGCCTGGCATATGAGTTTTACCTTCAACTTCTTTGAATAAATCTTTACCAGTATCGGGATGCTTACCTTTTAATAAGTTGAGCAAATGCTTTGGATCAATAATATCACCGTCATTAATTCCAAACCTTTTTAGTATGCCATCGGGATCATTCCACTTGCCAGCATGCCCGATATTTTCAGTTCTAAAATAATCATCACTCATCGCTTGGTTTAATTCCATGCCAGTAACATATCGAACTGCTGCCTCAGCGCTTGCTATTTTTTGTACGTTCGCAACCATAATTAACCCCTAAATTAATTACCTAAATTATCTAAAACTCGATTCATTTTTTCTATGAATTCATCAATTTTTTCTTGCGTTTTTGCGTTCGATTGATCCATGCCAGTCACAGTTTTCATTAAAAAAGATGCTGATTTAGTCATAAATTCTTCAAGAGAATTGCGAACAAACTTAACGTCACTCATCTGTTTTTGAAGGATGAGATTTACATTTTCAGCAATGGTAATGGCATTTAATTTATCGTTAATGGCTTCATGAATAAATTCAGTTGTTGTATCAAAGCCTGATTTTTTGATCCCATCTAGCTGTTCCTTTTTGAGTCTTAAGCTAATTGGTGTCATTTTTTTTGGTGAGATACTAGCAAATAACTCATCTCTTAAAGCAATTGGTGTCATTGTATTTTTGCTTTTTTGTTGCTCAGTAAAGTTTATTGTTTCCATGTTGATAATGTCCTTTGTTTACATAGTAAATATGTTTGTTAGTAACATATTTTTAATAAAATAGCCTTTAAAAAGGATATAGATTATATTATTAATCCCGAATATAAGCCTTTTTTAATGTAGTGTCAAGCGATTTCTTTTTGGTAACGTTTTTAATATTTTGTAGTTTCTTGGAAACAAGGTGTTTATTGGTTTTTGGAAACAGATTTTAAGGTTTTGTAGTGCACCCAGTGCGTTGGGTGCTGGCGTAATTTAATTTATTAAATAAGCCCAATCCTCTGACCTTTGGTAACTAAATCTACTGCCTTTGCTTGATATCAAAATTACTGCCTTAATCATCTAATAAATTATCTGATAAGGGACCTGTAATTTTTATGCTTGATATCATTTTATTTGTAAGTAACTAATTTAATTAGTAACTTAGTTACTATGTCTTTTATTGATAACCTGATTTTAATGTTTCCAAGTCTCTATCTTTATATGTAACTATGTCTATATGTTGCTATCCAGATCCCGCCCCGATGCTCTCAACTATGTTTATATGTTGCTATCTTTATATGTATTTATTTGTCTATTTAACTATTTCTATATGTAAATTATTTACTATTTCTCTATCTGTATATTTCTAATCTATAAATATTCACTATTAAACTTATTAAAATATTGGCTATTAAAATATTTGTGAAACAGTCTTATTTTGTATGATTATTGTTGACTATTTAAATATTTTGCATATTTATCTATTTTATTATGTACTATGTATATATCACAGTGATACAGTATATGTA
>JBAQWI010000019.1:0-3059 GCA_049298835.1 Oscillospiraceae bacterium | reverse complement strand
GTCATAGCCACAATATGCCCTCGGCGTTTGAGTGCTTTTACAATCTGCAACTTGTGGTTTGGACTAACCCGAGCAAACACAGTCACCTTATTTACGATTTCACTCAGCTCATTTACACCCATGTTGTCAAGCTCAAAACCCGTCACGACCATATCGCCGTTGTGGTAAATCCCCACTTGACTAGCAATTGCGGTAGCGGTTTTTTTGTGGTCACCAGTAATCATAATTGTCTTAATTCCAGCTTTATGACAGCGTAAAACAGCTTGTTTGACTTCTTTTCTTGGTGGGTCAATCATGCCCACAAGACCGAGGAAAATGAGGTTATCTTCTGAAGTTCCAGGGGAGAGTGGAGTAATTTTCTTGTAGTCTACCCCAATGACACGAAGTGCCGAGTCAGCCATTTGTCCACTTTGCTCATTGAAACGCATTTTATCTCTAGCAAGCATTGGACGTATGCTGTCGCCATCTTGATACTCAGCACAGCGGTCAAGCAAAATATCGAAAGCACCCTTTGCAAATAAATATTTTTGGTGAAATTGGTCCTCAACCACCACCGACATACGCTTTCTATCACTATCAAAAGGCATCTCACTTAAACGCTTGAGCTTTTCATCTAATCCAGTTCTAGTGACACCGTGACTTGCTGACAAATTAAGCAGTGCAATTTCGGTATGCCCACCAAAATCATTGCCATTACCAGAATACACAATCGCATTGTTGCAGAGGGTAATTCCATTAACAAGTAACTCGGCTGACTTGGATGACATATCAAGTTTTGAAGCATCAAGTCGACCGCTCACAAAGCAAACATCGGTTGCAGTCATCTTGTTTTGGGTAAGTGTTCCAGTTTTATCCGAACAGATTACTGTTGCACAACCAAGAGTTTCAACAGCATGAAGTCGACGCACCAATGCATTTCGTTTTACCATGCGAGAAACAGCAAGTGCAAGTGAGATTGTAACGATTGCAGGCAATCCCTCAGGAACTGCGGCAACCGCAAGGGATACACCAGTAATGAGCATTTGCATAAATCCTTCGCCACGCAACATTCCTGTAACGCTGACAACTGCACAAACAACCAAACAGCCAACAGCAATGTATTTTGATAGCTGTGCAAGCTTTATTTGTAGTGGGGTAGGTTCTTCCTCGATTGTTTGTAACATTGAGGCAATGTTGCCCATCTCAGTGTCCATTCCAGTTGCACAAACTAGAAACTCGCAATGTCCTTTTGTGACAACGCAACCCATATAAACAGACTCTTTTTTATCCGCATTTGGATTGTTTAGGTTGATACCGTGCAACTTTTTGACAGGAAGTGATTCCCCTGTGAGCATTGATTCATCACATTCAAGCGAGGTAGATTCTATCAATCTGCCGTCAGCAGGAATTTTATCTCCAGCGTAGAGCAAAACCACATCTCCAATGACAAGTTCACTGGTATGCACTTGGGCAATCACACCGTCACGATAAACATTTGATATTGGAGAAGCCATATTTTTGAGTGCTTCCAGTGTTTTTTCGGTGCGAAACTCTTGAATGAACCCTAAAAGTCCGTTCATTAGAACAATGATGGCGATAGCGATTGCCTCCACATATTCACCCATAAAGATTGAAACTGCGGTGCATACCAGCAAAATTATCGTCATAATATCCTTGTATTGACTGAAAAATATATTGACAGGACTGACTCGCTTTTTTGACTTTAGCTCATTTTTTCCATTTCTAAGTAGTCTTTCACGAGCTTCTTTTGAGGAAAGTCCAATGGATTTTTCGGTTGTTTTTTGGATTATGGGAGCATCTGTCTTCAATGCTACCTCTTTTTTTGAGGATAAATCCTGTTCCAACAAATCAAACATCTTCATTTGCAATATCTCCTTTTTAAATAATCTCTGCTAGTCCATAGATATGCAAAAAAGGTGAAAGTTATGAGGGACAAAATAAAAAACAGGAACGGATAAAATCCGTTCCTGTTTTTGTTTGAGTATAATTTTATTCCAATGAGTTCGCCAATGCAGCATAATAACCACTAAAGTAGAAAATTCCACCAGGCTCATCCACCTCCAAGTCCTTGAATGATCCATAGCTTATCACAGCCAATTCTGATTTCTCATATGTGCGAAATACATTTTTGGTAGAAAGTTGTCTGTCCTTAGGCTCATTAGCGTTTCTTTCTTCTATTCCCTCGATGATGGATTTTATCACCAATTCCCAGTTAGGGTGCTCCGTTACAAGATTACCTGTATTCCAACCGGTATTGGTCTCATCAGAGGGATATTCTTTGCTTAATTGTGTCTTAATTGCAGTAACTGAGGCTTCATTGTCACAGCTAACCCGTATATCAATGAGCCCAATATCACGTTTGAGATAAGTTGAAAAATCAAAGACAATCGTTGTTGTCGTACCATAAACTTGTACATTTTCCCTTGTAAAATGAAGCACTATGCCATCATTTCCAGTATCTTTTATTTCTTTCCAATCTGATTTTGACCAACCAAGTGCAGATAAAACTTCATCAGGTGTCATACCCCAATCAGTATTTGCAAAAACAGGGTAGATAGGCATTGCTTTTTTGGCAGTTGGAGCAACCTCGGACGAGACTGGCTCATCTAAATTGGGCAGAGTGCCAACTTCTGGTGCACAGCTTGTTGGCTTATTGAAAGAGATAATTTGCTCCATGACCTCAGTAACGCTTTTTCCATCTATACCAAGCATCTTAGAGTATTTATTTTTCACAATATGGTCTTTTTTTATCTCAAGAGCCCCTTGCAACGGATTGATAAGCCTGATTTCATTAGTAGCAGTTGGAAAAGTAGCTCCGCAAAACAGTAAATATTCTTTTTCTTTCTTTAGATAATTCCCTTTATGATTTTTAAAATCAGCCTTGTTTTGGTAGATGTTTAAATAGGGGGGGCCGTTACCTAAAGTTAAAGTCCCTTTTAGCAATCCATTTATTCGTAATGAAACATTGAAATTGGAATATGGTCTACCTTTTATCTCGGTGGGATTGATAACTTCCACAACAGTTCCAACAGCGATTGTTTCGGATGCATAGTAGATGT
>JBAQWI010000018.1:0-3760 GCA_049298835.1 Oscillospiraceae bacterium | reverse complement strand
GCCCTAACGGCAGTGTCGCTTGCTTTTCCAATACAAATTCTTATGATTTCGGTTGCGGTCGGAACAGGTATTGGTATTAATTCGCTAGTGTCTAGAAGACTTGGCGAGGGTAAAAAAGACGATGCAGATAAGGCGGCATCACACGGAGTGCTTTTAGGTGTAATCTGTGGTGTGTTTTTTGCAATAATAGGTTTACTATTCACAAGAATGTATTTTGAGGGCTTTACATCCAATAAGGCAGTTATAGAATATGGAGCTAGTTATATTTACATTGTAATGTATGGTTCAATTTGTGTGTTTATTCAAATTAACCTTGAAAAAACGTTACAGGCTACGGGAAATATGATGTATCCAATGCTGTTTCAACTTACGGGTGCAATCACAAATATTATATTTGATCCAATTCTGATTTTTGGATTATTTGGCTTCCCTGAAATGGGAGTGGCAGGAGCGGCAGTTGCAACTGTTATGGGACAATTTGTTGCTATGGCATTGAGTTTCTACATTTTTTACAAGAAAAATCACGAGGTCGAGATTAAACTCAAGGGCTTTAAGTTTGATGGAGAAACTGTTAAAGAGATTTATAAAGTTGGACTTCCTTCAATTATAATGCAGTCAATAAGTGCGCTATTGACATTTTTGCTTAATAAAATATTTATTAATTTCAGTGAGGCGGCCGTATCGGTTTTGGGAGTATATTATAAGCTCCAATCCTTTGTTTTCATGCCAGTGTTTGGACTTACACAGGGAATAATGCCGATAATTGGATTTAACTTTGGCGCAAGAAAAAGAAAACGTATGATGTCAGCTTTAAAAATTGGAAGTATTTTTGCGTTAATTATCATGGGGCTTGGAACGTTAGTTTTTGTTTTATTTCCAGAGCAACTGCTCAACATTTTTGATGCAGGACCAGAAATGATAAAAATTGGTATTCCAGCATTTAGAATTATTGCACTTAGCTTTATGCCTGCGGCGATTGGCATCATGTTTGGAACTATGTTCCAAGCAATTGGAATGGGCACAAAGAGCTTGTGGATTTCCATTTTGCGTCAGTTAGTGCTTATCTTGCCAGCGGCATATCTGTTATCGAAAATAGGATTAGATTACGTTTGGATTGCGTTCCCTATGGCAGAGTTTGTAGCACTTGTGGTTGCAATATTTATGATGTTTGCGGTATACAAAAAGCATATAAGCAAAATTCCATCTGGGGAATAAAAGGCTTAAAGTAAAGGACGGATAATTTTTATGAAAGTTGTATTTAGACAGGGGCAGTTATATAATTTTTTAAACTACTGCAACGAGGTTAATTTAGAGAAAAGTGTATTGGATTGTGGGGCAGGAGGAAGTTGTCCACCACTTGCCTTGTTTTCAGAATATGGGTATCAAACATATGGAATTGAACTAAGCGATTCGCAAATTGAAAAGGCAAAAGCCTTTTCAAAAGAATATAATGTTGAACTTAATATTTCTAAAGGAGATATAAGAGAACTTCCGTTTGAAGATAAATCAATTAGTTTTATTTATTCCTATAACACCATTTTTCATATGAAGAAAGAAGATATGAAAAAAGCTGTAAATGAAATAAAAAGAGTTTTAAGACCAGGCGGAATTTGCTTGATAAATTTTCTTTCGGTAAATGACTATGGTTATGGACTGGGTGAAAAAGTAGGAAAAGGCGAATTTTTACAAACTGAACGTGATGAGAAAGTAATTCATTCATATTATGATATTGAAGAGGCTGAAACACACTTTGAAGGTATGAAAATACTATTTAAAGAAAATAGGATATTAGAAAGAGTATATGAAGGCGAGCAGTTAAAACAAGGATATATAGATTATATAGTCCAAAAATAAAAATCATTTAAATAGTAGCTGCTGACTAGAGTCAGTAGCTGCTATTTTGCATAAATTAATTGAATTATCACGAAATTTGGTATATAATGGAATAGTAATTAATTCAAGGAGGAATTTTATGTATCGAAAAACGTTTAAGGATGCTGATGCATTTCTAAAAAAATACTGGATTTTGACGCTAATTGTTACCTTAATTAGTGTCATAGCACGCAGTAGTGTCAGCTTACCAGAAATATTTGGGGTTATCACCCTACAACCTATGCAAGCTTTTTTAAGTGAACTTATTTTAACTTTTGTGCTATTTCCTTTGTCGCTTGGAGTAATAAAAAGTTTGGATATCGCAAAATATGAGGAGAAACAAAGTCCCCTATATCTCTTTTACTTCTATACAGACTTCAAACGATTAGGTAAGGCATTAATACTTGGACTGCTTACTGCTTCCTTGATTTCCATATTAACTTATACAATGAACAGATTTAAGGATGTTTCATTTTGGATTCCCTTAGTATATATAATTTTTATGATTATTGTTAATTTTTATCTTTTTTTATCCAGTTACATTATGGTAAAAAATCCTAAACTTAGTTTAATTAAGACTTTAAAAAGTTCTTTTATAAAAATAAAGGGAAGTATTTTTGCTCTGCTTTTTGTTAATCTAACATTAGGTCTTTTCAGTATAATTTGTACTGTATTGATTAAGTATAGTTTATCACTCCTAAAAATAGAGATTGAATTGCAAGGGGTATCTGTTATTATCATGCTAATAACTAGCTTTTTTGGAAGTGTGGTTTTATATTGCCTTGCAGATAGAATATTAACAGAACAACCGCAAGATAGTTCCAATGAGGATGATGAAACAAACTATAATGAAGACACCGACTATGATGAAAGCGTCGATATTGAAGGATATGACAGCACCCAATTTGACGATGATACTTTGCGTAATTATCGCCTATTTACAAATTATCAACCGATAGATGCCAAGTCAATTGAATATGAGATAGATACCCAAGATCTTGATGATTTTACTGTCCAAGAACTCTATGCAAACGAGCAAATATATTTCTTTTTAAAGGACGATAACCAGGTTAAAAAGCTGTTCCTACATGTTTATGACCTAGCTAAAATTGAGTACCAGTCCTATATAGATGACACAAATACAGGAGTTATTTATGAACAAAATACAATTAATTCCAACAAAATGAGTCTTGAAGTGAGTGTTTCAAAAAGCAGTGTTTACAGTCGTTATACAATTCATGTAAGCTTTAAAATTAATATTGATTAGAATAAACAAACTAAAACAAGAAGGAGCACTTGTGTGCTCCTTCTTGTTTTAGTTATATTGTAAGTTGACCATTTTCACTTATTAATAATATTAGAATTTGTTCCTCAGCGCCAGTGTTTGCGTTAACATAAACAAGTACGTCTTTGTCGTCCGCTGATTTGCATTTAAACTCATAACACAAAACCTCGTTTAATCCACTTGAGGGAATAATACAAAGCTTTGTATTTTTTATAGTCAGTTGTTCACTTACCGAGAATTTAGCAATACTTTCCGACATTTTCGGAGTTTTAATATCACGGTGATGATTATTTGTGATAAATCCTCTTGCGTCAAATCCAGTAATTTCGCCATTGTCCATAGCGACAGAAACTTTGATAAGGTCAGTATACACCAGTATACCGTCTTGGGTGTATGCGTAATTTATAGTGAGAACATTGTTTGAAATTTCATAATAAGTGGCTTGAAGATCTCCAATTTTAAGTGTGTCCATATATTGGCGAGCCTTGTCCAAAGCCACTTCTATTGAAATTTTTTGTTCAGTAACCGGACGAGATTTTAGCATATAGGATAAAAGTCCACCTTTTTTAGTAATAGAAAGGTCAACTCCATCTGAGCTAAAAC
>JBAQWI010000017.1:0-4942 GCA_049298835.1 Oscillospiraceae bacterium | reverse complement strand
CATCAATGATGTGTGCTGATTTTTCAAATTTACAAAAAGATACTCAAGCGTTGGACAAAGCAGGAACAGATGTATTTCATATTGATTTTATGGACGGAAGTTTTGTACCCAACTTCGGAATGGGATTGCAGGATTTCGAGCTAGTTCGCTCGTCTACAAAAAAATTAGTTGATGTTCATTTAATGATACAAAACCCTGGCAAATATGTTGAAATGTTTGCTGATTTGGGTGCTGATATCATTTATATTCACCCTGAAGCCGATCAACAAGTTGCTAGGACACTCGATATGATTAGAAATAAAGGGAAGCAGGCAGGTATTGCCATCAACCCTGGAACTTCTGTAGAAGCTATTCAGGGACTTTTGCCATTAGTTGATTATATTATGGTCATGACTGTAAATCCTGGATTTGCTGGCCAAAAATATTTGGATTACGTAAACCCCAAAATCAAAAAATTGGTTGAATTAGGTAAAATATTTGATTTCAAAGTAATGGTCGATGGTGCTATTTCCCCTGAAAAAGTAGATCTGCTCAGCAATATGGGCGTTACAGGGTTTGTCCTCGGGACTTCAGCTTTATTCGGAAAAGAAATATCATACGAAAAAACCTTTGAAAAATTAAGGAAATAAACTATTTGGAGGAATAATTTATGAAATTGGCAATTGGTAGTGACCACGTAGGAATTGAATTAAAGCCTACTATTATTGATTATCTTAAAGAATTGGGCCATGAAGTTGAGGATTTTGGCCCCTATTCCTCAGAACGTACAGATTATCCTATTTATGGCAAAAAAGTTGCTGAAGCAGTAGCCAGTGGCCGTTTTCACAAAGGGATTCTTATTTGTGGAACAGGTGTTGGTATTTCGATTACAGCAAACAAAATCAAGAAGATTCGTGCGGTTGTATGTAGCGATCCATATTCAGCTAAGCTATCTCGTGAACATAATAATACTAATATTTTGGCTTTCGGGTCACGAGTAATAGGTAGTGAATTAGCCAAAATGATTGTTAAAGAATGGCTTGAAGCTGAGTATGAGGGTGGACGACATGGGAAGCGCGTTGAAATGATTGCGGATATTGAAAAGGAAACTTCCCTTTAATAACGGAATGATAAAAAAGTCATCAAAATACGCTAAGTGACAAAATTAATGTTTCATCTAAATATGATACGGTTAGTAATCCAGCAAGCGATACAGAAACAGCAATCAGGTATTTCCTGATTGCTGTTTCTGTATTATGTAAAAAATTGAATATAGGAGTTTTTTCATGAAAAATGTAGCAGGTCGAAGCTGGCGCAATCCCTGGGTTCGTGAACACAACGTTGAGTGTATAAAAATATACTAATATTAGTGTGTTTTTATGGTATGAAAGTATAAAATATTTTGACTAAAATAGGATCACCCTAGTTATGGCACTTTGCATCACTTGGGTTCGCTGGACCAGGGAATCAAAGTCAATACTCTTGAGTTATGACTTTGACCACCTATACTGTGAGCAAAAAATACAGGTTATTCAATTATCAAAGTTTCTCTCACTAATTAGTTTCTTAAAGAAGATAAAATACATTAGGTACGAAGTGGTATGTTTTTTCATTGCTGATTTCAGGGTACAGTGAATAATTCGGCAAAAATAATGATTCGAGTATGATATAATTTCTTCAATTCTTAAGGCTAATTTTATAGATGTAGTTTTGAATCTTCTTTACGTAGAAGCATAGATACCGATTCAAAAATTAATTTTAGGAGATGATAAAATGGAATATAACTGCTACGGGCAACCTATCGGACCAAGTTTTAAAAAAAGTTGTTTTAGAGAACTGAATGCAACAATAATAGAAGGAAGCACTTGCGATTTAATCCATGCATCAGAGAGCCATGCACACTTATTCTATACCGACATTTTCAAAAAAGGACTTACTCCGCCAGATTGGACTTATCTGCCCTTCTCATCCTTTCAATCAGAAGAAGAGTTTTCTACTATTTTCAACAAGACTTTTTTGTCCGATGACCCTTATTTTTTTGGAATTTGGAATAAAGAGCATTCAAAAGCGCTAGGCACTCTTTCGCTAATGCGTAACGATAGACAAAATGGCGTTATCGAAGTAGGTTATGTAATATATAGCGAGCAATTGAAAAAAAGCATTCAAGCTACCGAAGCACAGTATTTGTTGGCAAAGTATGTTTTTGAGAATTTAGGGTATAGGAGATACGAATGGAAATGCGATAGTCTAAATGAGCCTTCTACATTAGCTGCAAAGAGGTTAGGATTTGAATACGAAGGGACATTCCGGCAGGCAATTATATACAAAAATAGAAATCGCGATACATCGTGGTTCTCAATGCTTGATTGTGAATGGGAAAGGAATAAAAAAAGGCTTGAAAAATGGTTATCGCCGGATAATTTTGACCAAGACGGAAAACAACTGCTTTCTTTAAACAACCTAAAATAATTGGTAAAATCCAAACCGATCATTAAGGTTAATATGCTAACATTTTTCACTTTTTCGATAAGCCCCTTTCGGACGTACAAGAAGAATCTCTTTTAATGGTTAGAATAGTACACTAAACCATAGAAAGTGATTCTCTTCATGTCTGCATTACGTAAAAAAAATGAAACGCCTAACTTTTACAGTTGTTACACCTAATAAACCTCCTAAATCGCATTTGACTGAGTACACCAAGCGTGTCAGTAGCTTACAAATAACGGTGTCTCTGGTAGTGGATCCTCCTGTGTTGGGCTTCTAAAGATATTTTTTCTTCCCCCCTGATTTTTTTAAAGTATCAATCTATCCCTCTAGATTCTAGCTTACGGTTAACATTCGTGCATACCAATCCTCATTTATTGAGTATTGCGAACATAATCTTGAGTTATGACCATGACTGTCTAACTTATGCACCCAGACAAAATAAAAAACTGATTATGAGGCGCGTAATCAGTTTTTTATTTGTATTGAATTTAATATCTTCTATTGATACGGTTATTTTTAATTTCATCTACGGGATTATTGGAATCTTTAAATACTATCTCGATCCCCTCTTCATCCTTTACCTTCAGGTCATTATTATCGCACCACTCAAATATTTTTTCAGCAACAGAAATACTTTTCGAATATAGATTGTATATTTGCCCGTTTTTAAATTTGATTTTTACTTCTAATGTCACACTATCAGACGGTAAAATTCCCATTACTAGATCGAGTTTCTTTTGAGTATTCACTTCTATCAGCTCGATTTCATCGACTAGATGAGTTAATTTGAAACGTAAGCTGTTCTTCCAATTTAGTGATTGCGGTTTAAATTCGAAAAAGTTGATTTCCTTGTTTGAAAATTCACATAAATACGGAGAACCTACCGAATTCATTGCCTCTGGATAAAAATGTCCATCCATTTTGAATGTGACTTCAACACGTTGCTTTTGCAGTGTTTTGTCAAATTCTTCCCAAAACTCACTATTTTCTCCTCTTCTTAAATCGACACTTTTTTCAAGACTCTCTTTATTAAGCATAAACAAACCCCCTCCTAATAGTGACATAATGAATGAAGCCAACAAAGTAGAACGTTTTCTAAGACCCTCTTAGTATATCGCTACCGTCCCCTTATTAAAAATAATATGGGTAGAATATCGTAGTGTGACGTGCTCCATTCCTTTTTTATGAATACAGCATCTCAAACGCCACACCGCTCAAAATGTAAAATCCTTTTGACATTATCACTTGTTTTATGTACACTTGAAATGTAAAAAACATTTGACAAAAGGGAGCTTATCGTATGCGAAAAAAGGATGAAATGGAGCAGCGGATGGCGAATAAATCTGCTAAGATTACATTGTTTGTTACTGTCACAGCCTTATTTATTATAGGGGGCATTGAGGCTTTTAGGAATGATATGAAAACGAATATCCTTCTGGTGATTGCTCAGTTTTCGGTTTCCCTTGTTATTTTACTTGAACGGTATTATTTATCTAAAGCGAATGGAGATGACTCATTCAAAAAAACACTGATACTGACTCTGGTTTTTGTAATCATTCTGTTGGCTATTCTACTGGGAACAGCGTCTTTAGCCTGATGAAAAATAATATCAAAGAACTCCGTAAAGCCATGAAAATATCGCAACAAGAACTGGCTGACCGCTGCAATGTTACACGTCAAACCATCAATGCGATTGAGAATGAGAAATATGATCCCTCTCTGCAATTAGCTTTTGATTTAGCTAAAAACTTAAACACCACGGTAGATAAGTTATTTATTTCAGATAAGTAAAAAATAGTTAAAAATAGAAGAAATTTATTAATCTCAGAATTACTGAACAATCCTATACGTTAACATTCTTCCCTCCTCCTCTAACAATACGTATTGAATACAGCATCATTCATACCAGTATTCCTAAGTGTCCTTACAAAAATCTTGTCCATACGAGGTTTGTAGGGCAATAAACAGTAAAATTGTCTTCAGGGATATGCAATTCCTGGACTATGACTTCCCTGAATTGCTCTACTGACATTCCAAGCCACAATCGATAACTGTTTTTTCCGTATGTGTTCCAGATCGCCAGTTCCGCTAAATGGGGGTAATCCTCAATTTCAAGCCGAGGATTTTTTTTAAAAGTTACGATATAATCGAAGCTTGTTTTTTCTATTGGAAATACTTTGACTTTGAAATTTTCCAAAGGAACCTCAAGCTCCTTATGAATTAAATGAATGATATCTTCAGCATTCATTGCTACATTTCCTTTGAATGAATGAGCTCCAAATTTTTCCCAATGTGTAAGCTTTCGAAAGACTTCAAACCACCGTATGTCTGTATAATGTTCCGGGTCAAACGTGATAATGGCATTGAAACTGGACGTTGGAGATAAATACTTCTTTGATTGTTGCCAAGAATAGCCCAATATCCCCAGAACGACCACCAATATCACAATCTTATCCAATTTGTTTCCTCCTCTACC
>JBAQWI010000016.1:0-1575 GCA_049298835.1 Oscillospiraceae bacterium | reverse complement strand
AAAGTACATTGCAAATGAAAGACTAACTAAATCAAATGCTGCAATCACAATTAATCAGTATGAATCTGAGCTGACTAATTATGTGATCAAAAACTGGGGCAATCGAACTGCTGCAACCATAACTAGAATTGATGCAAACTTACTGCTCAAAGATATGGAAGTGGCAAAAAAAACTTCTGTGGCAAGGCGGATTAAAACTAACTTAAGTCAAGTTTGGAAATTTGGTTTAAATTTTGGTTATCTAGAAAATAACATCATGCACGATTTAATCTTAACTGGTGCTAAAGCTGAAAAAGATCGTGCGCTAAATGCTGATGAGATTAAGCAATTTTTCAACTCATTACATCATTTAAAATCTAGAAACTGTATTGATATCTTAAGGTTGATTTTATTGCTGGGCCGCCGCCCCTTGGAAGTTGCCAGTGCTAAATGGTCTGATATTGATTTGGAATCAAAAAATTGGTTTGTTGAAACAGCTAAACAAAGGGCTAACAAAAAGGTTAAAGATGGGATCATTATTCCGCTTCCCGATTTGGCTTACAGTATTTTTCTTGGCCGATTTGTGGAAAATCATTTAAGTGATTACGTTTTTCAAAGTGAATACGATTTACTAAAACATCATACAGTTCACGCGGTATCACAAGAACTGAACAGAAAGTTTGATAAGCTTGGTATCACTGAACCGTTTACGCCTCATGATTTGCGCCGAACTTGCTCTACGCTGCTTGGTAAATTAGATTTTGATCAAGAAGAGATTGATCGCATTTTGGGTCATAAAATTGTTGGTATTTCCAGTATTTATAATCGTCATGATTATGTTGAGCAACGCTTGAAAGCACTTACAAAGCTGGATGCTGAAATTAAGCGGATTATAACGTAGGAATTATTTATAAATTAATGAGATTTTTAATTCTCAGTTGCATCAATATCTAAATTACTCCAATTTAAAAGTCTCTACTTCAGTTAATACTAAGGTAGTCATTTGATTTTCTTTTCCAGGGTCCACTGATTGATCAGAGTTAATAAAAAGTACGCAGGCTGATGTGTCTGATTGTCTAGCGCTTCTATACAAAATCCCATCTATATTTATATTTCCATCCTTTTGATGAATAAACCTGAGGTATTCTGCCACTATTTGTGTTGGAACATATTCGATATGCTCACGCCCATCTTTTTCAATTGGAGAGGTGAAATCACTTAAGAAGCTTCTCAGAAATCTTAATCCATGCCTAATGAAGCTACTATTAGACTCAAAAATGCTAGGGGTAGGTGGTAGTTTAGTGAAATCAACAAGCACTAAATCATGAAATGTTCTAAATTTACCAATAGTTGCAAATGATTTAATATTATTTTCTGCTGCTGTTTCTTTAATTGCTGTCTGTTTATCAAATGCCCCATAAAATGCAGGAATCCCAGCAGCACTCATACGATTTGCATACTTAGCAAATTGTGGGGGAGGAGCGCCAAGCTCAATCGCATTTAAAAAGCCTTCTTTTTCTGGATGAAGTCGCAAACGAAGAATTTCAGTACCTGCTTTTAGTGTTGTATAGAGATTGCACTTTGAGATAACAGCAC
>JBAQWI010000015.1:0-2897 GCA_049298835.1 Oscillospiraceae bacterium | reverse complement strand
GGTTTGTTACCCAGGGGAATATGCCGGATGCTAAGCTTAAAGGTGCATATATTTCTGATGATACCTTTGCAAATTATATTATTTCCGAGTATGCGCAGGCTAAAAAACCAGTGTTTATGTTTAATATTTCTATGCAAAATCACTGGCCTTATACAACGGAAAATTATTATCAGGATAATAACTTTGTCATAAAAACGAATAAAAGCCTGGACCAGGCAAGCATGACTGCCCTGCAAAACTATACACAGGGAATACATGATGCTGACAAAAGCTTAAAGAAAATGATTGACTATTTTAAAACGGTAAAAGAACCTACGGTGGTAATATTTTTGGGTGACCATTTACCCGCACTGACAGAACAACTTGGCGTTTATAAGAAACTTGAATTCATAGATGATGAATCAATTAGCGACAAGGATCTATTCCATGGATCTGAAGGCACAGAGATACTAAACCAGAATATGTTCATCCAAAATCAAAAAATAATAAAAACACCTTATCTGATTTGGTCTAATTATAAAACCGGTATGGAAAAAGGCAAAACACTTAGCGCTAATTATTTGGGCGTTTATGTAATGTCCAAAATTGGTTTGGAGCTTCCGCCCTTTTATCATTTCTTGCTTGATTACTCAAACAAAGTACCAGTAAACCGTCATTTTCTTTCAGTCGTCGAACAAGGTATACCATACAAATACACACCTTCGATTTATGATAATTATGAATATACATACAAAAGAGTGCAAAATGACATGCTTTTTGGATATCAGAACGAAAAAGATTTGTTTTCAACAAAATAATTTTTAGTTTAAATTCAAGCGATCTAAAGTAAGCTTACACTTAGGCGTTAATTGAGGATTTTGCATAATGCAAAATCCTCAATTATTACTCTTGCAAGGAGATATGATGATGTCAAATCTAAAAAGCAGCGTAAAATCTACCCTTATGATCATCTTTATAATGGTAATTTTTATTTTTACAGCCGTAATTATCCCCGAGCCAGATAATAAGGCTTGGCTTTTTTCTGTTGTCAACAGTGGTATTAGCGCACCTCAAAGCGCCAGTCTGCCATTAATATTAATAAGCACCCAACCATCTTCAATTAACCATGACAACAAAGTCAAAGGCAGTATGACAATTATTGAAAAAGGAGAACTTGGACAGGGTTTGCTTCACAGACTGACTTCCGCTTCTAAAAACAGCTATTGTGTTGGCATAAAAATAAAAGAATGGTCGTCAGAAGTTAATTTTCCAAAAAAGCAATTTTCTCTGGAAATAGATAAAGATGTATCTTTACTAGACCTGCCGGCTGATTCCGGCTGGGTTTTACAAAATCCCTATACGGATAAGTCCTTAATTCGCAATGCACTGGTATACGAACTTAGTCGCCAGATGGGCCATTACGCGCCCCGCGCCAGATTTGTAGAGCTTTACTTGAGTGAAACACAATTCCAACTTGAATCCAGCAATTACCGGGGCGTTTATCTGTTAACTGAACAGCTTAAAAGAAGTCCTGAAAGCGTCAATAGCAAGAGCAATAATTTGGCTATGGATCCATCCGGCGAATATCTATTGGAAATCAGCTCGGAAGATCAGCTAAATCCAGATGAATTTTCCTTTAAAACCAATCAGGGAACCACTTTCATTATTAAATATCCGAGGAATGATAAAATTAATCCCGAAGAAAAACAGTGGATCAACAATTATATGAATGATTTCGAAAAGTCACTATGGGGAGGGCAGTACTCGGATCCCAATGTAGGATATGCCAATTATATTGATATTAATTCATTTATTGATTATATGCTTCTTAATGAACTGGTACGAAATCCGGATGTCTTTATTGCCAGAACCTTCTTGTATAAAGATAAAGGTGCAAAGCTTAAACTCGGTCCGGTATGGAACTATGATATAGCCATCGGGAATGTAGATACAAATGATAATTGGAAAACAGAAGGATGGTGGGTCGCAAATAAATTTTGGGCTGCACGTCTCCTGACTGATGAAAATTTTGCCCGGCTTTATGCGAGCCGTTGGAGGGAACTTAGAAAAAACTGTTTAAGTGATCAAAATGTAGCTGCGCTTATTGACGGAATGGCTGCTGAACTGCAGGGAGCACAGACACGCAACTTTAAAAAGTGGCCGATAATGGGGGTTCATGTTTGGCCAAATCCTGACCCCTGTCCCCAGAGCTATGAACAAGAGATACAGTCCTTAAAGCAATGGCTTCACCAACGTAGTACATGGATGGATGCACACATAGAAGACGTTTGATTCGTATAAGCCTTCGTTATTTTTTTACCAGGAGCTAGTATAATGATTCAGACTATTCACTGGTATCTATAAATCTCTTTTAACGTTACTGGTTGCCTAACATCGTTACGGTTTTTTTCATCCACTTTTTAATGTCGGCAAAACCCTTTTCCAATACCGCAAAATATCGATAAACCGTTAGTATTATCAATAAAGACAAGCAGGTTAGTCCTATTCCCAACCAACCAACCCAGGTCATCTCATAACGGAAAGTTACCTGGTGCTTACCTGCAGGCAATTCAATAAAGATCAATTTCTCCATATTCTCTACCACCAATGGTTTCCCATCTATCCAGGCCTTCCAACGAGGTGCATAAGTCACAGATATCTGAATAGGAACCGTCTGTTGAGAATCATAACTGAATCTGAACCCATCATGATACCACTCCTCCTTACTAACCGGGAAAGGGGTAGGAACAATACGTTTATTGGGATGTGCCAGATCCATAACCTGCTCCAGGATTTTTTTGATCTCTTTACCTTGGCTGGAATTCAGTTGCTGTCCCAGGGCTAAACCAATAAAATAAACTTTGTGCCCCTTCACTTCTTTATAACCGATAGCCGGGATTTTTCGGCCACTATCATCC
>JBAQWI010000014.1:0-2264 GCA_049298835.1 Oscillospiraceae bacterium | reverse complement strand
GGAAATCACCATGCCTAATATGTCACCAAAAAAACTTCCTATGCCAGAACAGGCACCAAATATTAGAAATAAAAACTTCCTAGAAGTAAGCCTTGGATACACTGAGAAAATGGCAATTGAAGAGGCGACAAGATGCCTTAACTGTAAAAATAGACCCTGCGTTTCTGGTTGTCCTGTTAATGTCTATATTCCAGAATTTATCACAGCGGTAAGCAAGGGCGATTTTGCAAAGGCATATGAAATAATCACTTCAACCAATTCGCTTCCTGCTGTTTGTGGAAGAGTTTGTCCACAAGAGAGTCAATGTGAGAGTCGATGTGTTCGTGGGATAAAGGGTGAGCCAGTTGCAATTGGACGACTAGAGCGTTTCGTTGCAGATTGGTACATGGAAAATGTAAAATTAGAGCGAGAAAAAATTGAATCAAACGGACATAAAGTTGCAATCGTAGGTGCAGGTCCATCGGGGCTTTCCTGTGCAGGTGATCTTGCTAAAAAAGGTTATGAAGTAACTATTTTTGAGGCGTTTCATGATGCAGGTGGCGTATTAATCTACGGAATTCCAGAGTTTAGACTGCCAAAGGATATTGTGAAAAAGGAAATAGACAAACTAAAAGCACTCGGCGTAACCGTTATGACCAATATGGTAATTGGGAAAGTACTCTCGATTGATGAGCTATATGAAATGGGATATGAAGCAGTTTTCATTGGTTCTGGCGCTGGACTTCCTACCTTTATGGGAATTGAGGGTGAGGGCTTGGTTGGCGTTTACTCGGCAAATGAGTTTTTAACTAGGGTGAACCTAATGAAAGCATATATTAACACCTATGACACACCGATTAAGCATAGCAAATCTGTGGCTATAGTCGGGGGCGGAAACGTAGCAATGGACGCTGCTAGATGTGCAAAACGTCTTGGTGCTGAAAATGTTTATATTATATATAGACGCTCGCTTGAAGAAATGCCTGCAAGGTTAGAAGAAGTTCATCACGCAAAAGAAGAGGGAATAGAGTTTGCACTTTTGACAAACCCTGTGAAAATTTTGGGCGATGAAACGGGCTTTGTAAATCAAATTGAGTGTGTCAAGATGGAACTAGGCGAGCCAGATGCAAGTGGAAGAAGATCTCCAGTTGAGGTTTTAAATTCTAACTTTACAATTGATGTAGATGCTGTAATTATTGCAGTAGGTACTTCACCAAATCCGCTTATTCGTTCTACCACAAAGGGGATTGAGGCGAATAATCGAGGTTGCTTAGTTGTCGATGATAGTATGAAAACAACCCGTGAGGGTGTTTATGCTGGTGGAGATGCTGTTACAGGTGCTGCAACGGTAATTCTTGCAATGGGTGCTGGTAAAAAAGCTGCGGCATCTATTGACGAATATATTAAACAGAAATAACGGTTCAAAATGTTTATAGCTAATGGATGACCAATACCCAATGGGGCAGATCCTGTTCGCCACTATAAAATTTTATTTGTGTATATCATATCTAATACAATTACCTAAGAAGTTCACAGATTATTATTGAAATTTTTGAAGAAGTAGGCTATAATAAAAATAGTATGTCATATCATAATGACTATGCGTGATATGATATAAAAATTAATGCTGGCATAGCAGCGGAATGGATGACAAAATTATGGATCAAATTCTTCCTCTAGTAATACAATTATCACCTTTTTTAGTATTAATTCCAGTATTTTATTTTATCTTAATACGCCCACAGCGTAAAAAAGATAAAGAAGCACAAACAATGAGAAACACAGTTCAAGTCGGCGATGAGGTTGTTACAGTTGGCGGTATCGTTGGTATTGTTGTAAGCATTAAAGAAGATACTATCGTACTTGAGACTGGATCTGACAGAAGTAAAGTAAGAGTGAAACGTTGGGCAATTCAAACTAACGCAACAATTCATGATGATTCTTCTGCAGCAATATAAAATAGTCATGAAAAGCTCCCACCTTGAATATAGTTTACTAGTGTATTTAAGGAGGGGTTTTTGTGGATAAAAGCAGAAAAAATACAAGTAGGATGCAATCATCTATTAAGTCAACGTTAATTAGTGTTTTAGCAGGCGAAATTATAACAATAGTTTGTTTGTTTGTATCTTCTATTTTAATGGCTAAGGTGGAAATCCCACTCGCCATGACGGATATCTTTGTAATTATTTCAGCCTCTTTGGGTGGTGTAATTGCAGGTTATTGTAACGGTAGAATTATGAAAGAAAAAGGTTTGTTATATGGGGCTTTTTGTGGTGGCATGTTGG
>JBAQWI010000013.1:0-2548 GCA_049298835.1 Oscillospiraceae bacterium | reverse complement strand
AAATTGTAGTTGGTGACGCTGGCACTGGTAAAACATTCTCATCACAAGCAATTTTTGAAGCATTTGAGAAGTCAGACTATAGCAATCATATTGTTGCGCCGACATGGAAAGCCGCCCAAGGCGTAGGCCGTGAACTTGAAATTACTCAAGCCGCAGCAATTGCAGGATTCTTAAATAAAGTAAATCGTGGCCAAATTGAGCTTAATAATAAAAGCGCAGTGATGATTGATGAAGCTGGCATGATTGGCACAAGAACCATGCATAAGCTTTTAAAATTGAGTGAGCAAACTGGCTGCAAGTTGATATTAATGGGCGATCCTAAGCAGCTCAACGCTATTGAGGCTGGTCCGTCAATGGCTATATTAATGAAGCATGCGCCTAACTCACGTATCGCCAAAATCAGACGCCAAGATGAGGAATGGGCGCGTGTTATGGTGACTAATTTAGCCAACGGTGAAACGTCAGCAGGCTTAAAAGCGCTTGATGAAAAAGGCGGTATTAAGATAGCTAAAAATCGTGATGATGTCCTAAAGATGGCCGTTGACGATTGGAAAGCATCAACAAATGAGCTTAAGTGGACACCAAAAAACGCAGAAGATAAAGACAAGTCTTTAATCATGATTGCTGTTAAAAATCAGGACGTTTTTAGATTAAATAACGCGGCGCGTGAATATTTAAAGGCAGCTGGCTTAATCTCTAAAGTTGATATCACTGTTAGATGTCAGGCCATTGAGCACCAGGGGGATGGTGTTAACATGAATTTTAGTGTTGGTGATCGTATTGTGCTCAGAAAAAATGAATTGAAAGATGGCATCATTAACAGAGAAGAAGCTTTGCTAACAAAAATTGATCCGATGGAAGATGGCTCATATAACTTTCATATGATTAAATCCAATGGCGATAAAGAGATCCTTAATACTAAAAAATACGTTGATGATAAAGGTGATTTTGCAGCCACTAATGGTTACGCAGTGTCGATGTATAGCAGCCAAGGTATGACTGTAAGACGTTCATTTGTTGTAGCCGATGGGATGGGGCAAAGATACTCATACGTTGGATTATCACGTCATAAAGAGCAAACAACGCTTTATGCTAACAAGCAGTCGCTTAAAGAAACGTTCGCTAGAAATGAAAATATCAAGCCAAATAAAGTGACTAATGAAAATATTAAGACCCAATTATTTAAAACATTGAGCCGCAAAACTGATAAAAAAAGTACGCTTGATTTTAAAGTGGATACCGCTTTCGAAAAATTCATGAATAAAATAATGAAAGAAAGCGATAAGCAAGCGATTCAAAATTTATCAAAAAATGATGATACTTTTAGCAAGAGTTTGAATTTAATTGCTGTTAAATTTAAACGTATTCTTGATTTGAAAAAATCAAAAGCTGGTGACTCTAAAGCTGAAAAATTGGTTGTCAAAATAGATAAACCCGTTGCGCCAGTTGCGCAAAAAGTAGAAATTAAAGATGAAAGTAAAATTGATTACGACAAAGTTTTTGCGCAACTTGAACGCCCTCGCTTAAACAAACAAGTATCTCAATCTCACCCAAAACTAACGCCGACCAAATAATTAAAATCACCAAGAAAAGAAAAAGGGGCTTAGGCCCCCTTTTCACTTGTTAACATAATTAATCTATTTTGTTTTACAGATAAAAGAACATAAAGGCTTTGTTGCATTGGCGCCGCTATGTGTTTGAGATGTAAATTCAGCTTCATCATTTATGTTATTAACATTAAAAGAACAACTATCATTAATGTTCATAATTTCAATTTTTGATAGAGCACAAATTTCAAATTTTTCATTAAATTCAGACATCGGTAAACTTACAGAACAACCTGTTTTACTTTCAAAAATTTTACCTTTTAAATAGAATGGATTTTTTTTAAAAGCAGATCCAGACTCAAACAATTCACATTCATTACGTGAAGTATGGATATTTAAAGTTATTAATTTACTTTCCGCTGACGCAAAATTTGCGATAGATAATAAAATGATTGCTGCGATTGTTTTTAGATAATTGTTCATTTTTAATATCCTTTTTTTGAGGATATTATCAGACAAGTGGATATTTAATGAATTAAATAGACGCTTTTTTACATCTTTGATTTATGCTGCAATCAGCCATTAATTGCACATTTTTAGTCATTTGAATTCGTTCATACATCTCAAATAATTCAGCGTATTGACTGATATATTCTGCAATTCCGATGTTGATTATTTCATCTTCATTGTTGTAATCATTTATTATTATTTTTGCTTTTCTGAGTATTCCAGTGAAAGGAGCCACTCATTATTATTTGAAAGTAGCCATCGAAAATTATTTGATGTAGTCCATTAGTTAAATGTGTAATTTGGGAACACACAAGCCACTTAAATTTTCAAAGCGAACTTCCGAAATGGGGGATAAGCAGACTGTGACGCACTTAACAATTCAAACTTACTAAGTGGTTATTTTCCACCACGACGTCAAATAACAAAAAAATTGTTATGCGGCTTTACTTAAATTATTGACAGTAAAATTTTACCACTTACGTTTAATATAC
>JBAQWI010000012.1:0-1590 GCA_049298835.1 Oscillospiraceae bacterium | reverse complement strand
CCACTGGGAAAATAGCCTAAAGGCGACAGCAAATACAGATATATGAGACACTCTAATGATCAGCAAACAACCATATGGTCGTATGTATGGGTAATAATTTAAAAGAAATATCTTTTTTTGTAAAATTTAAGCCTCCATATCACTGCAAAATATCTTCCAAACATGAATAGGAGTTCAATTATATGAAATGAATTAAAAAAATCCAAACATGTTGCCATCAGCAACACATCATCTCGGATGCTCTGTGCCTCGGGCTCAGCATCGAATTATTTGGTGCTAAAGCAGCAACTGGTCACGTGACTCATGTCCGCTAAATCCCACCTGCTACCTGAGGCTTTGGCTCCCGGTAGTTAAAAAAACAAACCCGTCCTACTCTGAGTGTCCTCTGAGTAAAACAGTTATTTTACTTGTCGGGAAAGTGTCCAACACATAAATAAAACATAATTTATGCAACATTACATATAATTGCAAAGCAGTATAAGGAACACATTCAATACCACTGGGAAAATAGCCTAAAGGCGACAGCAAATACAGATATATGAGACACTATAATGATCAGCAAACAACCTTGCGGCCGTATGTGTGGGTCGTAATTTAAAAAATATATCTTTGTTGTAAAATGTAGGCCTCCATATCAATGCGAAATATCTTGCAAACATGAAAATGAGTTTAGTTTACTAATGCGACTTATATGAAATTAAGTACAAAAATCCAAACATGTTGCCGTCAGCTACAAACTATCTCGGATGCTCTGCGCCTCGGGCTCAGCATCGAATTATTTGGTGCTAAAGCAGCAACTGGTCACGTGACTCATGGCTGCTAAATCCCACCTCCTACCTTAACCTTTGGCTCCCGGTAGTCAAAAAAACATACCAGTCCTACTCTGAGCGTCCTCGGCGTAAACCAGTTATTTTACTCGGGCGTGAATGCGTCTTGTACATAGAGGAAAAGGCGATAATCTAAGAAAAAATGTCTTTTTCAAAACGCGATTTATGTAAAATAAGGCAAATGTATGGAATGGCTACAAAAAGTACCCATTCATAAATTTATATAAATCTAAACTGCTCCCATACATTCCATATTGCTTTCGATTTTGCAACTACTCTAACTTCTTATGTCAAACCCGTCGATCTGGTCAGCTGCTGACTCAGAGGTTATTCTTTAAAAAAAACATTCGATTAATTACCTTTACATAATTCATGTGGCTTTATCAACGCCTGTTTTTCCTGTAAAAGGTGCCTAAATATTGGCAAATTATCATTTCTGATTTTAGATTGATCCTAGTTGCGTTACAAGAAAACATTCTAAATAAAAACATGGAAATAATTATTAATAGCTATCTAGTATTAGGAACACTATACTAGTTGCAAAGCAGTCTAAAGACGACAGTTAAAACATACAGCGCAAAGAACTGATATATAATATTTACAAACGTTAAAAATTATTTTTTTTATAATATTTCAAGTGCATTCCATATTGTGTGAAATTTGTATCTCGAATTTCATGTGTCAGACCAGCCGCATTGGTCAGCTGCCGATTCTCAAAGCACTCAAACAACTCCCATTGATTATGCATAACATCCGCTTACCT
>JBAQWI010000011.1:0-5337 GCA_049298835.1 Oscillospiraceae bacterium | reverse complement strand
GTCCCTGACTGTACCACCATGACCTATATTATCGCGTTTATAGGTTGTTTAAATCTTAGTTAATCCCTGCTAGTTTATCTAATTTATATACGGGTTACTGTCATATTTACTGTCATTTACATGCAATATATCTGATTAATCAAGGTAATTAGTAGTTATTATAACCAGTATAAAACTATTTTGAGCTTTGTCCAGAGATACATAATTAAAACAGTGTAAAAATTTAATCATAAAACCACCTATTGTTGCGTACGTTATGTACATAATGTACAATAGGGGGTGAGGGAGGTGAGCCTAATTCAAACGATACAGGCTACACAAGTCAGAAACAGTTTTTCAACTGTGATAGATACCGTGGTAAGAGATAAGCCGGTGATGATTAAGCGAAACCGAGATAACATTATGCTTATGTCAGACGTTCAAGTGTTGGGTTTAGTACAGCAATGTAACTTCAAAGCTACGTATATCAGTGAGGATGATGGTTCAACCACTGCCACACTGGATGGGTGTGATTTGGTAGTCAATGAAAAAAATCCGGAACAAGCGCATATTGAATTAGCCAATGAACTTGTCGAGTATGCTCAAGAATATTTTGACCAGTTTCAATTATACTATAGCTCCAACAATAGAAAACAACATTTTCCTTATGTATTGAGAGTTCTATTAGCGAAAGATCTAAACGAGGTCAAAGGATTGATTTATGCCTAGTTGGAGAGACTTAAAGAGATTTTGTGAAAGAGATGGATGGGAGCTATACAAGACCACAAATCATTGGTACTATCGCAAATATATGCCAGATGGCACATTAAAAAGAACCAAAGTATCGATGGGGACAGGTGAAGTACAAGGTCATCTGTGGAAAGAGATTCTAAACAAACAACTTCAAGTTTCCCAAGAGGATTTTAATAAGATGATCTAGAAGGTTTGGTGAGCACAATAAAGAGTCTTTTAACAGCTTTTCGCATGAGAGGCTGTTTTTTTATATTCAAAAGATTGGCAAAAAAACTCCTGGTCACTCAGACAAAGATAATAACACTTTCAATAACGCTGAAAGTGCCAATTTAATAAATGGTATGACCGAGAGGAATCGAACCTCCGTACCCGGCTCCGGAGGCATAAGTGAAGGCCCCTGGAGATTCCCCGACTATCCTCAAATAGCCTATATTATAGCATTCTTAATAATCAATTTCCTTCTTCATCCCTAATATTCATGTATATTTTACTCTGGTTTCTGTCAAAACTTCTGTCAAATTAGTAATGCAAATTACATTCAATAGTAAGAATAAACCACCAATAATCCAAGGATTAAGCTCAATTTTTTTAAACCTAGGGATCTTATAAATTATAAATGTTTTTACAATACTTTAATATATTCTATATCAACTATTTTTTCACCATCAAAATCTTCCAATTGATCATTCCAGATTTCTTCATAAACATAAAAGCAACACCACACATCATCAATATATTTCGGCTTTTGAATTACTTTTACCTGTTCAATAATTTTATCTTTGATATATCTATTTTCGTTAGTAATCAAAAGTACACGCCTATACTCAGAGGTCATGTATTCCGAAAATTTATTTTTACATTCTTCATAATATTCATTCATTCTAGTGCCAAATGCTTCAATTGGAGGATATAATCCATTATAAATACTTCCTCTTTCAATATATTGTATTGAAAATAGACTATCTACATTAGATTTTCCAATTATAAAGTTTAGCTTGTCTATTTTAAACTCAAGATTACTTCGATATTTTTTTACATCGCCTTTTAAACATACGATAATATTATAAATAATGTATTCAAAAACATGGACAGTAATAGTATTTATTAGTTCTGCTTCTTTCTTTCCTTTGTATGAAAGAAACTCATTGGGTACTGATTTTGGAATCGTGAAATATTGGCCATTTTCTTCTTCATAATCAGTATCTCTATAAATTTTCAACAATAGCCCATATAAAAACAAGTTAACGAACTCTGACGTTAAAACGATATTATTTTCAGTTAAAAATTCATCAACTTTACCATACACTCTTTTGCCAATCTCATCTAAAATTTTGTCTGTAAAATGATTTATTCTTCTCCTCTCTTTGTCATCCTTTTTGATATTGGCATTGTATAGTTGGTGTAAGGATTTGACTTCAATAGCAATTTTATCATCAGATACATTTCTGTTAACAAAAATTGCTTCTGGCTGATTATCTGTAGAAGATTCTACATCACAGCACTTTTCTAAAGCATACTTATCGTAATTTATTAACATAAAATATGCTAGTGATTTGGCAAATTCGCATTTTTGGCAACTATTATTGTGTATGTTTTTTGTTCCCTTATAATATTTATTATCTTCATTATTAATATGGCATGGTAACAACTGATTAAGATTCATAAACGATCCCCTAAACTAGCAAGATTTATAAAATATATTAAAATTTTACGACATCTTAATTTCTATTTCAATTCTGGCCTTGTATGTAAACTTTTTATGCAATATATAGCACCCTTTGTGGCTTAAATGTCCGGGGGTGTTTTTTTATGCACATTTACCTATACAGGAATAGTTTTAATCCCTGGATAGGTTCTGAAATTATCTGAAGAGAGCTTGTATAGAGAAGCTTATTTGGTGTTCATATTTTTGTTTGGGGAGGTTTTTCCATGGCAGAAGATCTACTGGCTGAGCCAAAAAAGCTCAATCGTGTAGTGATAAAAGAGGAACTCGTAGCTCTAACCGGAGATTTTAAGTTGGCCATCATATTGAACCAAATGATTTATTGGTCGGAGCGCAGATTGGATGCAGACAAATTTATAAGCGAAGAAATAGAGCGGCTTAAACGTCAGAGTGCAACTTCTGATAATACTGGACCGTTACAGCCAGCCCATGGATGGATTTACAAAAAAGCCGAAGAGCTAGTAACTGAAACCATGATAGGATCTTCTGCTAAAACCATGCTGAGTTATCTGAATACCCTGGTTGAAAAAGGCTGGTTGCAGAAGAGGAAAAACCCAAGGTATGACTTTGATCGTACCTATCAATACAGAGTAGACCTGATAAAAATTCAAACCGACTTACTTTCTTTAGGATATTCCCTGGAAGGGTATGATCTCGGAATTACCAATTTACAAAATGTAAATACGAACTTACAAAAAGTAAATAGCATAAAATCGGGGTTTGTAAATAATAAGCCCTTAGAAACACCTGAATCACCGTATTTACCTTTTGAAAATACGTATTGTAAAAATGTAAATACGAATTTACAAAATGTAAGAGCAATACCAGAGACTACTAACTTAGAAGAAGAAAAAGAAGAAGAAGAAGGGCTCCAGCAAGATTTTGAAAACAACAAACAAGAATATGAGCACCATATCCAGACCGACTCAACGAATAAAAATCCCAATAGCGAATCTAGCAATAATAAGCAGGATTCGCAAAAAGAAATTAGTGAATTCGCAAGCTATACGGGGACTGAAATGACCGGAAAAGCCTCCCGGGATACGTATATCAAGTGGCGTTATGATTGGGGATTTTCACACGAAATGATTATGCTGGCCGGCCAGTTAATGACCCAGCTAGCGAAAGCGCCTAATCTAAGCTATGTTGACCGTATTTTATCGGATTGGATGAACCGTCATATCAGATCAGTTCCTGAAGCTACCCAGGCTATCGAGTCATATAGATCTCGGAATCATGATAATACATCTAGTCTGCCTATAACCAAAAAAAGCCGCAAAACCAATATGTGCGAGACTACCGGGCGAGAGTATGAGTATTATGTGCCACCTGATGTTCAGGAAGAGCTTTGCTGAAAGGGGGGAAGCATATAGCTGATTTCACACAATACGCTACTAAAAAATAAAATTAGATTTGGAGATGATGACATGAAAATTTCGGTTGATGTTGGGTATTCAAGTGTAAAAGCAGTATCGGATACAGGGAAACGGATTATATTTCCCTCGGTGGTTGCACCGTATCGGGAGAATCCTGTTAATGGCACTATATACAGTCAGTATAAACGGCATGTGGTAAGCACGAATGGGGTAAAAAACCTGGTAGGCGATGCAGCGATCCGTTCCCTGACCGGAATCTCTTCAATGGACCGGGAAAAGCCGGTTGAGCTGCACGATTTATTTATTCTTGCAGCTGCTTATCTTTGTGGCGGTAATTATAACTTAGTAGGCAGGGATGAAATCACACTGGGGGTTGGTCTGCCTTTTGCCTATTACCGCTCGCAGAAAGATGAGCTCAAAACCAGGTTACAGAGGCTGGCAGCTGACATCCAGGTTGATAAAGGCCCTGAGGTACATATATCCTTCCAGGATGTCAGTGTATATCCTCAAGGTCTGGGTTTGCTTTTTGGGGTACCCTCTCTGCCGCAAAGCGGTTTTATTGGCCTGATCGATATCGGCTGCTTCACTACGGACTACATGCTTTTCTCCATGGATGATGGAGAACCAGTACCAATTCCGGATGCTTGTGGATCGATAGAAGCGGGAACTTACCTGGTGCAGCAGGATATTTCTGCGGGATTTCTGGCTCAAACCGGGGCACCGCTGGCGTATTTCATGTACCGTGATGCACTCCAGGCAGCCCAGAAGAATTTACCCATTAGTTTTCACGGTAAGGAGGTCAATCTTTCGTCCGTCTATCAGCACAGCGTTCAGAAAACTGCCCAGCTGATACTGGAGAACATCAGATCCGTGTGGGTATCGCGGACAGAGTACCTGACCCTGACCGCTTTTGCCGGCGGTGGAGCCGAGATGTTCCGGGCGCACACAAATATCTTTCCTGGCTCGATAATCATCAACAATCCGGTTTTTGCAAATGCAGATGGCTTTTTAAAGTTCTTGTCTGACTAAAAGGATACCGATTAATTCACGGATTGAGGATGTTTTTTTTAAGTTATGTCAGACAATAAATGAAAAATACGTTTTTATTAACGGTTTTGTCAGACAAGGAGGCCAAAAAACATGGCTGAATACTCTAAAAAACTGGATTTGCGCCTGCCGACAAACCATCCGATTTTCAGTTACCCGCCAGGTGTAAGAGCTCAGATAGCCCGCGAATGGCTGGATGTCGGTGCCAGGCTGGAACGGATTGAAAAGCTTCTGGAACAGGGAACATTAATCCCCGCACAGAGCCCTGCTCCTCAGGTTGATACCCATAAACTGCAGCAACGTATTGCCGATATGTTTTGAGCCAGTTCGGCGATAATATGCTGTCCATCAAGAACAATATTTTTCCTGAAAAGCAATGCGAAAATAGTATTTTATTTGAGCGCAATCAAGGCTAATTTGGTCTTGGTTTTTTAAGGCAGGATAAGGAGCGGTGCACAC
>JBAQWI010000010.1:0-1678 GCA_049298835.1 Oscillospiraceae bacterium | reverse complement strand
TCTTCCACAGTTGTTCCTTTGCTTTTTCGAAAGTATCTAATCGTTCTTCCCAATTCGGACGATATGTCTGACATAATTCATTCTCCTAAAGTTTGTATTTTTATAATTAGGCTATATGAAAAGTATTATAAATATTCTTTTTGATGAAATTAGGTGAAAAGATGAATAGATTCTCAATCCTCTGAAAATGAAATCGTTTTCAGTGTATCCAGAATACTTTTCCCTAAAAAAAGTTGATTTTAACGATTTTTGTATCTATTGGATTTCTTTTTGATACACCTATATTATTACATATAAGGTAGATGATATAAAAGTAATTCACCTAAGGAGAGAGGATATACAATGGATTTTAATCAATCAGTCAACAGAATAGATACAGGTAGTGTTAAATGGGATATGGCGGAAAGGGTATTTGGGAGTAAAGATTTATTGCCACTTTGGATTGCTGATATGGACTTTGTCACATCCCCAAAAATTATTGATGCTATAGAAAATGAGGTCTCTAATGGGATCTTTGGGTACAAAACGCCATCAGACTCTCTCATAAAGGCAATTATAAATTGGCAGTCCACTCAACATAATTATCAGCTGACTAAATCATCTATCGTATTCTCGCCAGCAGTAGTTTCCTCTATTTGCACCGCGATTCAAGCCTTTTCCCGGGAAGAAGACGCTATATTAATTCATGATCCAGTGTATTCCCCTTTCGCGAGCGCTGTCTTGCTCAATAATAGAGAGTTAGTAACAAGTAAATTAATCAGCAATGATGGAGAATACAGCATTGACTTCACTGACGTTGAGGAAAAAATGAAGACCCGACAAGTAAAAATGTATATTTTTTGTAACCCTCACAATCCTGGAGGCCGTGTTTGGAAACACGCCGAACTTAAAAAGGTCGTAGATTTGTGTAAAAAGTACGAGGTTATTCTCATTAGCGATGAAATACATCAAGACATCGTTTTTAAACCTAACAAATTCACTAGTATGTTGGCACTGGATGGTTCAGACGCGTTTACCATTGCTTTAACTGCACCAACAAAAACATTTAATTTAGCAGGATTGAAATGCTCTTATGCGTTTATCCCTAATCAGTCATTACGGGAACAATTTGTTCACTCTCAAGCAAGAAATAGTGGCCCTAATTTACATTTGGAAATGAATTCAATTGGTTTGACTGCAACAGAAGTTGCCTTAAATGAGGGAGAAGTATGGTTACAACAACTGCTTCAACATTTTGACGAACAATTTAATTTTATAGAGGAATTTATTAAAAATGAAATTCCTAACGTGAAGTTTAAAAAACCTGAAGGGACCTATTTAGCTTGGTTGGACTTTTCAGATTTGGGACTTGATGACGATCAATTGATGCATCTGCTAGTGAATAAAGGAAAGGTAGCTCTAAATGCAGGTTGTGACTATGGAGAAGAGGGAAAAATGTTTATGCGTCTGAATATTGCAACTTCTCACGAAAGGTTATTTGAAGGTCTTCATCGAATTAAAGAATCGATTAATTATATTGAAAATAAAATTATTGTTTAAGAAGTGTATTTAGCCCAAGAAGCAGTTTCCAGCACTTAGGACGATCGCTTCTTGTTCCTGTAATTCTCTTGAAGTAGATACACGCACCCCTCCCCCTCGCATCATACAGCAACACAAAAAGGCCAGGATTTCTCCTGGC
>JBAQWI010000009.1:0-3010 GCA_049298835.1 Oscillospiraceae bacterium | reverse complement strand
ATTAAAGTCACTTATCCTAAGGAACGGAATGCTTCCCGACTCCATCATTTTAATCGCACGTTCAAAAAAGTCAGCTGCTTTCTTTACTGACTGAATACTCCAAAAATCTAAGGAAGCATTGAACGCTTTTTCAAGCGACTCAGCATCAGGGAATTCACCGACATCAAGGGCGAAGGGCATAAACTCTACTTCTACAGTTTTACCTTCGATTGCTGCGTCAAGAGAATTTTGACATATTTCGCGAGCAAGTGATTTAAGGGGAGTCCCCTGAAAAGTTTCGATACCCGAATTGCCAATGCCGTTTATATCACCTTTATTGTTCGAAGGAAACGACCATCTCATTGCATTACCTCCTATTCAAGCATAAAACGGGTACTTTTTTTGCTCTCAATTTTGCTGAATTTCTTGCGTGCCTCTTTTAGTTCGTTTTCAATTGCAGAGAAAATCTTTTCAATATCTGCTGATGTATATTCGTAAGCAGAGGCGTTGGAACAGTTCCCAAGCAGCTGAATCATGTCGATGATTTTGTTTGTACGAGCTTCAACAATTCTTACGAATTTCTCTCGTTTTGTTTCTTGGGCACCCACTTCCATCAACTCCTTTCAATGTAAAAATATTCTATCGAGAAATAGCACAATCTGTCAATGATATTTTTATTATATATTAAAAATACGGATAACATTTTTAAAATGTTATCCGTATTTTATAAATATCATCAATACAGTTATTCTTATTCACCAATGTGCGGTAAATATTTCAAAACATTCTCTGCAATAGCTTTTGCCATTAAAGGCGGTACAGCATTGCCGACTTGCTGATATTGAGAATCTTTTGTGCCTTCAAAAATAAAATTATCCGGAAAAGATTGCAATCGTGCAGCCTCTCTCACTGTTATTGCTCTATCCAGCTTTGGATGAATCCACATGGATTTTCGCACATTTACAACTGTGCCAGAGTATTTTTTGCTGTCTAATCTCAAATAAATAGTGTTTTGGGTTCGTTCGGGTTTCTCGTATGACCCGACAAGTTCTCTGGGGAGCTTATGAAAATTCTCTCCTTCTTTTAATGCCTTGAAACGCTCCAATGCTTCAGGCGTCGTTTCAGTCGTTATATGATTGTAAAGCAAACCATCATACCTAAGTGATCTGGCATATTCTGAAACAGGTAAATCGGCTTCAGGAATAATAACACCACGTTCATCTTTGCTGAATGAAACCTCGCAATTCAGAAGATCCAAAATTGCTTCTCCAACAGTGATAAAAGGTATGTCAGCAGGAACCTGCGGCAAGGAAATCTCACGATCGTTGGCTATATCTGAACGAATTCCAACCCTTATATACCGAAACCTTTCCTGCGGGACGCCAAACCATCGCGCATTTACTGTTGAACCTACCTGCTTATAGGCATCTCCTAATACGGCATTTATATAATCAATCACGGAATAAGAACGAACACGAGCAATTGTATGCCGTGTGTTTGCCTTATGCTCGAACTTACGTGAAATGCCGTTATCATAGATTTCCTGTGCCGTTAACAATGATTTCTGGTATTCAATAAGTTCTGACAAATAATCTGAATAAAAGGAAATACTCTGTGAACGGGAAAGGCCATCTTGAATAGCTCTCAAGCGTACGGTATTATACTGGGTGTACTCTGTATCCGGGACATCCGCCAGATATTTTTCAATTTGATTTATTATTGAAATTTCATTTTTTTCTATGTACTTTTTAAGGCGTTTTTCAGCTCCTCTATTTTTATAGAGAATATACAGCGATGTGTATAGTTTCTCAGGAAGTATAGTTGTTTTTAACTGTTCACGATCCTGAACAAGAGGCAACGTGTCAATTCCCTGGATTTCATGTTTCGAGAGGACTATGACATCATCTATTAATTCTATACCAAGCCGCTTAATTTCCTCGTGATCATCTAATGTATCATAGAATCTATGAATGTCAGATTTAAGCATATTCACATTTTCCATTACAAAAGCTAAAGGGCGAATTTCGCGGATTGCTCGAAAATACTCTTTTACTAAAGAATTATTCATACAAACAACGGAACTCTTCTGTCTATTTGCATTCGAAAAGCCCTGACACGGAGGCCCGCCGATGACAATGTCAATGCCGCCAAGTTCAGTGCTTAGTTCAGTGAAGTTAAAACCAATCACATTTGTAATCATACGAATATCGCCATGGTTTCTTAAATACGTTCTCTGGGCATGCGGATTATTCTCAACCGCCGCAACTATATGAAATTTACCCGTTTGGGTGAACCCCCAGCTTAAACCGCCCGCCCCCGCAAACAAATCTAGTGTTTTCAACATATTATTTTTCTCCCGAACTATGTGTTATTTATTCATATAGTCGCCTCAGCGTTTGCTGAGATAAAATTTTTTTAAGCTCATATTCCCAAACTGTGATAACGCGCCAGCCGGATTGCTCTAGAAACAGCCTGTTTGTTTTATCCCGATCACGATTGGCTTGCTGTTTCGGTATACCAATAATCAGCATTGCTTTGGGGCAGAACAGCCTGCTTACAGCTATCATGCATATGCCAGAGACACCCGTTAACAAAAACCACGACCTTGTATTTAGGGAGTACAATATCTGGTTTTCCAGTGTAACGCTTATCATTTTTCCTGTATCGCATTCCGTATGAAAACAGATATTTTCGCACTAATTCTTCGAATCTATTGTTTTTTGCCCGAATTCTCGACATATTGTAGCTTCTGATTTCTTTGGAATTGTTATCTGGCATATTCCCCCATATAACAGAACAACAGTTCATTAACAGCTTTTTCCTCCACCGTTGCGTACCCATTCATCTATTTCATCAGTCTTAAATTTCCATAGCTTTCCGACTTTTGCTGAAGGGAAGTCTTTCTTAGCAATCCAATTAAGAACAGTCTGTCTGGTAACTCCGAGATACTCACAGACTTCTTTGAGAGAAATCCACCGTTCTTCGTTGATTTTCTCCATAAAACCTCTCCTTAGTAAAATAACCCTAAAGA
>JBAQWI010000008.1:0-2665 GCA_049298835.1 Oscillospiraceae bacterium | reverse complement strand
AATCTTATTCTTGGAGCAGGATTCAGACTGATAAGTCAGCCCTTAATAAATGTTGAGAATGGCGGAAGATATATTGTTACTTATAAAACCCAACTGCCGCTTCAAGATGGAAATTATACGGTTGAATTACAAATTTCTACACCAATAATTCCTAATTTTACCGCTAGTTTTCTTGATGTTATTAACGATGCTATTGTCTTTAAGATGGCATTGAGAGAAGGTGGTCGTCTTTGGGCAAAAGCCTATGTAGAAAATCAGGTGGAAATAATTAATTGTTAAATTCATCATTGGTTATGTCACTTTAATGATTTTAATAAAATAACTAGGTGAGTTTAGGTGGCTCCACATAATAACAAAAATCAATGGTTAGACTTTTGTCGGGCTTTAGCTATTGGCTTGGTCTTGTTTGGGCACGGAAAGTCAATGTTATTGCCATATTTTCCTTGGCTTGAATACCTGAAGGTTGGTGGTTTCCTAGGGGTAGAGCTGTTTTTTGTGTTAAGCGGATTTCTTATTGGCACAATTATTATAAAGTCTAATAAAGAGTCAGATAGTTACTTCGGTTGGATACCAGTTTTTTGGGGGCGACGTTGGTTTCGAACACTGCCAAATTATTACTTTTTTTTTATTATTAATATTGCCTTAGTTTATCTGGGTATTCGATACTCAAGTACACAATCTTATTGGCCTTATTTGTTCTTTTTTCAAAATCTGGCTTGGACACACCCAACTTTTTTTGAAGAAGCGTGGAGCTTGGCAGTTGAGGAAGTATTTTATTTCTTTACTCCAATATTGATAGGGATTTTATCTTTTATAACAAAAAATAAAGATAGTGGGCTATTAATTGTTATTGGATCCACACTGGTATTATCGTTGACTGCAAAATTTGTTTATGTTGGAATATACAATCCATTATTTGATGAAGGGGTAAGGAAAGTTGTGCTATTGAGATTGGATGCCTTAATGATAGGTGTGATGTTTGCTTATTCTGTGTCAAGAATGAAAATCCAAGGATCATCAATTCATATTCGAAAAATAGGTGTTATTCTTTTACCTTTATTTTTTGTTCAGCCAATATACTCTTTGTTTGCGCAAGTGATATTTGATGATAGTTATTTTGCAAAAACATTTCTTTTTTTTATTACATCTTTAGGTTGTGTTGGGTTAATAGCAATAGGTTTAAATTCAATATCTTTGCCAAGATGGTTAGATTTAGTTTGTACAAAAACTGCTCAATTATCGTATTCAATTTATTTGGTTAATTTATCTGTATTAATCTTAATTAATTATATTGATTTCTTTGAAAGTTTAAACGGGTTAATTAAATTCCTGCTTTACATTAGCGTTACATTTTACCTATCGTCGATTACATATCGATTAATCGAGACCCCATTTATAAATTTCAGAGATCGTTTATTTCCAAGTGGAGGCTTGAAGGTCGATGATTTTTGGACACCTTCCAAGCGATAAATTATCTATATATGCAAAACTCAATGATACCTGTTACAAAAACCCTTATTCCTTCATTGGAAGAATACAATTTCTATTTGTCGCAGATATGGTCATCAGGTCAATTAACTAATAATGGATTGCAGTGCCGAAATTTGGAGCGAGCTATTGGGGATTTTCTTGGTGTTTCAAATCTTGAATTAGTGAGTAATGGTACATTGGCAATACAACTTGCAATTAAGGCGCTTAATTTAAAAGATGAAATTATAACAACGCCATATAGTTATGTAGCTACCACAAACTCAATTCTGTGGGAGGGTTGTAAGCCTATTTTTGTTGATATTGAAGATGATACCTTTTGTATTAATGCGGATTTAATCGAGGCTGCTATCACAGATAAAACGACAGCAATTTTAGCGACACATGTATATGGTTATCCTTGTGATGTATCGAGAATTCAACAAATTGCCGATAAATATAAGCTTAAAGTTATATATGATGCGGCTCATGCTTTTGGTGTAAAGTTTTTAGGTAAATCACTATTACATTATGGGGATTGCTCTACACTTAGTTTTCATGCAACCAAGCTGTTTCATACGGCCGAAGGTGGTGCGATTGTTAGTAAAGATTTGAATTTGGCAAAAAAAATCTCGTTAACAAAAAAGTTTGGGCATTATGGGGAGGATGATTATTCAGAAATTGGAATTAATGCGAAAATGTCTGAATTACATGCTGCGATGGGACTTTGTATTTTACCTAAAGTAAACGACATTATTTCATATCGTAGAGTTTGCTTTGATTGGTATAATGAGTACTTGGAAGGGTGCGCTGTACAACGTCCGAAGCCAGCGGTAGATTTTGAATACAATTATGCTTACTACCCAGTGATTTTTCCAAGTCATGAGAAAATGATGCGAGTGAGAAAAGTGTTGATTGAAAATAGGATCACACCTAGAAGATATTTTCACCCATCATTAAATAAACTCCCTTTTTTAGGGGCAGGGCTGATGAGAAGCTGTCCTGTTTCTGAAAGCATTGCTTCTAGAGTTTTATGCCTACCACTTTATGTTGGGTTGCAAAAGCATGAAGTAGAAAGTATTTGTAAGTTAATTCAAGATGACCTCAAGTTCACGATTTAAATGTCTTTGTTTGTCCGTAAAAAATTTCGGTATTCCTAAATGAGTAAAGCAGTATTATTGTTTTCAGGATACAACAT
>JBAQWI010000007.1:0-3565 GCA_049298835.1 Oscillospiraceae bacterium | reverse complement strand
GTACTGTCGGTCGTTTGGCTGTTCCCTATCGTATGGATCGTTTTGACCAGCTTCCGGGCAGAAGGCGGCGCGTTCGTTCCGTACATCATTCCAAAATCATTCACTTTGGAAAACTACAAAATTCTGCTGCAGAACACAACCGGAAATTATCCGTTCGTGCGCTGGTTCCTGAACACGCTGTTTGTTTCCGTGATCAGCTGCATCCTGTCGACTTTCATCACGATCGCAATGGCGTACGCACTGTCGCGCTTGCGCTTCAAGATGCGGAAACCATTCCTGAAAGTTGCGTTGGTGCTGAACATGTTCCCCGGATTCATGAGCATGATCGCCGTGTACTACATCCTGAAAGCCCTGAACCTGACGGAAAGCCTGCTTGCTTTGATTCTGGTCTATTCCGCGGGCTCCGCGCTGGGCTTCTACATCGCCAAAGGATTCTTTGATACGATCCCGATGGCGTTGGATGAATCGGCAATGATCGACGGTGCGAACAAATGGCAAATTTTCACGAAAATCACGCTGCCGTTGTCCAAACCAATCATCGTTTACACGTCTTTGCTGGCCTTCATGGGACCGTGGATGGACTTCATCTTCGCAAAAATCATCATGGGCGACAACATCCCGAACTACACGATAGCGATCGGGCTGTTCACGATGATGACCCGCACAACCGCCAACTCGCTGTTCATGGCGTTCACCGCAGGCTGCGTGCTGATTGCCATCCCGATCACGATCCTGTTCATCTTCATGCAACGCTTCTATGTGGAAGGCGTAACTTCCGGATCTGTCAAAGGATAAAAATGGATAGTGAAAAAGCCCAAAAGGCGCTCTTGCCGGAGCGCCTTTTGGGCTTTTCTGCGTTTTGTGGGGTTGGGCGATTTTATCATACGAAAAACATGGATAATTCGGAGTTATCCATGTTCAGGACAGTATTTTGCGCTTACAATCCAAAAGACTTCTCGTGAAATGATTCAAGGTATAGATAAGCAATATGGATTAGAGCTAGAAAAAGTAGCGGAGAAAAGTACAGTGAAAGAGGAATCCGGGATACCTGTACCGGAAAAGGCAGATGAGATAAGTAAGCAAGATGAACGTGAAGAAGGTAAAGAACGGCCCGATAAACCCTATGTGCTCATTCAAAATATTCAGCTTTTGAGTGATAATGAAAAAAATCAGATTGAGAAAGGAGCCATTTACACAGTAGAGGAGCTGGAGAAGGTTTTTGAAGAGGAAAAAGAGTAATCGTTTAAAATACGGTATCAGTTGTTTGATAGTTCTGCGACAGACCCGATTACAGATAAAAAGCTAACGAAGAAAGTCTCGCATTCCTATAAGAAAGGGGCATTCACGCAAGCGACCTATGAGCAAATTGCTCAACTAAAGGATAAAGGGGTACAACATACTTTGCAGAAGGTGAATGAGAAAGAACTCGATTGATTTAACGAATTAATTGTTAGTCAATGGCGGTAGTATGCAATCGTTGGTATTGATGAGAATTTCGGGAAAATAAACACTATGAAAGAATGTATGAGGTAATATATACTGATAACTTGAGCGCTTCTTGGAATGCCGGGAAGGCTCTTTTTTGATAAATGAAAAGTTGACCAAAATTAAAAGATACATCATTTTGAGGGTTAAACATATTCTGCGAATATCTAGGATTTATTTATATTTTTTTAGGCTTTTTTATGATTACTTAAAGGAAATTTCATAATTCAGTAAGAAAATCTGTTGATTTTCAGGAAATCTAGTAAACGTTTTCGTAAAAAAACACAAACAAAGTATTGAGGGGATGCTATATTTTGTTTGTGAAAACAATTCTTACTTTTTAACAAATTATTTTTAGATGAGGTGATTGAATGGCAAATAATTTATTAGTAGTCCATGGTGGAGGGCCAACTGCAGTTATCAATGCATCCTTATATGGCGTGTTGACAGAAGCGCAAAAAGCTCCTGAAGTGGATAAAATTTATGCTGCTAAAAATGGCACGGGAGGTCTATTGAAAGAAGAATTGCTGGATTTGACAAATGTTGGAGAAAATGAAATGAAGCGATTGTTAACTTCTCCTGGAAGCGCTATCGGAACTTCGCGAGATCCTTTGGAAAACGAGGAATATAATCGCATTGTAGACGTATTGAAGAGACATGAGATTAAATATGTTCTATTCAATGGTGGCAATGGGACAATGGATACTTGCGGAAAAGTTTTTAATAAGTGTTTGGAATTAAATGAAGATATTAGTGTAATCGGAATTCCTAAAACCATGGATAATGACATTTCAATTACTGACCACAGCCCTGGATTTGGGAGTGCAGCTCGCTATATTGCCCAAAGTGTTAAAGAAGTTTGTTGTGATGTTAAAGGATTGCCGATTCATGTGGTAGTTATTGAGGCCTCCGGTCGCAATGCTGGTTGGATTACGGCTGCTAGTGCATTGTCTGATCCAAGTGGTAAATATGCGCCTGATTTAATTTACCTTCCTGAAGTACCTTTTGATGAAAATAAGTTTTTGCTAGATGTTAAGAAAGTGCTAGAAAAAAAGAGCGGAGTAGTAGTTGTTGTAAGTGAAGGTTTGAAAAAAATGAATGGAGAGCCGATTGTTGAACCTATCTTTACGATTGGTCGTGCAACTTATTTCGGTGATGTTAGCTCTCATTTGGCTAACCTAATAATAAAAGAACTTGGCTATAAAGCACGTGGTGAAAAACCAGGACTCTTAGGTAGGGCATCAATTGCTCTCCAAAGCAAAGTAGATTTAGAAGAAGCTATTTTGGCTGGTAAGAAGGCTTTTGAGGCGGTTGTTAAGGGAGAAACCGGGAAAATGGTTGCCTTTAATCGTATAGAAGGTGATGTTTACCAAATTGATACAGTCTTAATTGATATTAAAGATGTGATGCTTATTGAAAAGAAAGTTCCAGATAATTTTATAAATGAAACTAAAAATGGTGTTACTCAAGAATTTATTGACTGGTGTAAGCCATTAATCGGCTCTGAAATGCCCGAAATGATTTCATTTAATGACTAAAATAAAAGGAGAGAAAAAATGTTAGTAAACATGCGTGATATTTTAGCTAATGCTGATAAAAACCGTTATGCGCAGGGTGCTTTTAATGTGAATGCAGTAGCTCAAGTAAAAGCTGCTATTGAAGTTCATGAACTATTCAGAAGCCCGGCAATCTTGCAAGGTGCAAACTTAGCAAACGGGTTTATGGGTGGTAGAATTGATTTTCCAAACTCAACAATTGAAGATAAGCGAAAAGGCGCTAAAAATATTGGGAATGCGGTAAAAAAATATGCTGGAAATAGCTCTATTCCAGTGGTATTACACCTAGACCACGGTAGTGACTTTGAATCTTGTGTAGTTGCGATTGAGGGTGGTTATACTAGTGTCATGATTGATGGTAGCTCGTTATCATTTAATGAAAATGTTGAGTTAACTCGGGAAGTGGTCAAATACGCTCATGCACGAGGCGTTTCAGTTGAGGGAGAATTAGGGGTTTTAGCAGGCGTGGAAGATGATGTTTCGAGTGAGGAAAGCACCTACACAAATCCATTAAAGGCTATAGA
>JBAQWI010000006.1:0-1599 GCA_049298835.1 Oscillospiraceae bacterium | reverse complement strand
CAATATTACTGAGAAAAATGTGGGCTTATGGGATAAGAGGACCTGCCCATGATTGGTTTGCTAGTTACTTGAATAATAGAAAACAATACGTCTATTTAGATAATATTGAATCTCAAATGGCCGACATAAAACATGGGGTACCACAAGGATCTATTCTTGGTCCGCTGTTATTTTTATTATATGTGAATGATATCTCTAATGTTATGCCAAATCTAAAGATTAAATTGTTTGCTGATGACACAAACTTATTTTTATATAATAAAAATATAAGTGATTTATTTGAAAATGCAAATGCAGCTCTTAAGAATCTTGGTTTATGGTTCAGTGCTAATAAACTTAGCTTAAATGTGGAAAAAACTAATTATTGTATTTTCAAAAAAAGCAATTTTGCTCAGACTGTATCCTATCCTAACCTAAAAATTAACAACAGTTCAATCACTCGCGTCAGCTCAACAAAGTATTTGGGGGTCTTACTTGATGATTTATTAACCTTCAAGGATCATGTAAATAGTATTGTGGCAAAAATATCTACATTTTGTGGAATTTTCTTCAAACTTAGGAACAGGTTACCTGCAACATTTTTGAAAACAATTTATTTTAGTATGATATTTCCACACTTAATTTATGGTATTGAAATTTATGCTAATACTGTAATATCGAACCTAAATCCGTTAATGAAAATGAATAATAAGATTTTAAGAATTCTACAATTCAAACCATTACTTTATCCAGTAGTCAAACTATATGAAAATTTTGATACTTTACAAATTCCAAAGTTACGTGATTTTAACATTATTTGTTTAGTTCATAATGTTATTCATAATGCCCCAGAACTACCAGAAATCTATCATAATTATTTTACGTCTAATCTAACAATATACTCCCACAACACTAGGGGCTCCAGAGATCTTCATATGTCATTTTCTAGGAGCAACACAGGCAAAAGAAATATTAAGATTTTGGGTTGTAAATTGTGGAACCAAATTCCAAAAAGTCTCAAATGCATTAAAAGCCATCCTGTTTTTAAAAGAAAAATTAAGTTATTTGTAAAAAATGATAGCAGCTGATTTGTCTCCTGTTCGCCCTGTCCATTATAATGTTTTCTAGAATTCTCATAATATATAAGTTCATGCTTTACCAATTTATGCCCGTTTCTTTTACTTTTTACTTTCTAAACATATGCACTTTTTTTGCACATGCACCTTTAGTATTTTTTTTTATATTTTTTTTTTGTCATTTTGTTTTTATTATTTTTTTATTTTTTTCATAGTTTGTGTTTTTCATTTTATATACATAAGATATATTATTAGTACAAGGGTGGCCAGCTTGATGGGGATTGTCTCTTTCTGGTAGCCCTCCAGATGGTTATTTAAGTTCTCTTTTTATTTGCATGTAATATGATTTTGCTTGACCAATTTGGAAAAATAAATACTACTATTATATTATATATTAGCAATTTTTTTATAGACAGTTCCTACATAATTTTATAACAGAAAATGTTTTTTAGAGTTGCAGAAAGACAAAATCTAAATGTATTTTGATTATTACATTAACTTAAAAGTAAATGTGCATACAATGTAAAATAAATGTGTATAAAAT
>JBAQWI010000005.1:0-12174 GCA_049298835.1 Oscillospiraceae bacterium | reverse complement strand
GTTATGATTTAGTACATCGGATTCACCTTTTCGTCTTATATTTTAACGCGAAATAGTTACATCATTGGACTCACCTTTATCAATTATTTTTCAGTGGTCTTTTTTCTATTTCATTGGATTCACCTTTTCTAAGTATTTTTTATTATGAAACAGTCACGCTACCTATAAACGCTGCGCGCTATAACGTGTAATCCTCTTCTCCTACTTTTATTGTAATTCCACTAAGATATTCTAACCCTCAAGCAACAAATTTACAATTGTACTTTGGTAGTCATTTTAACTAAATTATTATAATTAATACCCCTCGCCAAACTTGTTGGCTAATCGATAGGTACTTTAACTTAAGGCTACTTTTGTACTCCCGCATGACAGTTTCATATTGGGTTTTAACAACGGGACTGCGTCTTCACAATTCATCGGGAACACCTCCTAAATATTATTGGGTTGTTATCTTGATTAAAATATACCACACTCTTTATGCTATGTCAATAATATTTTAAAAATATATATTAATATTTTGTATATATTATATAAAATAACTATTATCATTGACATTTTTAAAAAAAGTGGTTAAAATCTATATATGCCTTTATGTTTTATGAGAAAGGAGACTATATTTATGTCTGAAGAAATGGATTTAAATCCTGATATTTATACCCTCATTGACGAGGAAGGTGTTGAGCAGACATTTGAACTTCTAGATATTATGGAGCTTAATGACGAGAGATATTTTGCATTAATTCCTTATTTTGATGATCCCGAAGCTGTTGTTGAAGATGACGGCGATTTGATTATTCTAAAAAGTCAAATGGATGACAATAACGAAGAACTTATGATTTCTATTGATGACGAGGAAGAATACGAAAAAGTTGGTAACATATTCTTAGAAAAACTTTCACAAATGTTTGAAGAAGAAATTTACGGAGAATAACATCATTTACCACTTGCTATTAATTTATTTTGTGGTACAATAACAGTTATAAGATCTTTCTACCTTGTTTAGTTAGTGTGGCTTTATAAATTCAACACTTTACTAATAGGAAACTGTACTCTTGTGGTTGGCATGCAGACCTCCTGTTTTTCAGAAGTTGGGAGCACAATATCACAGGGAGGTTATCCGCCGCTTGTTTTAAGCGGGTTTCTAACAGTTACGCGACTTCAGGGTGGATTATTTAAAAAACTTAAGCTCGGACATCTGTCCGAGCTTTCTGTTATCTAAAAAAGCCTTGTACTAGAATAAAATTCACAATGAAAGGTGTTTTGGCTTATGTTTGATTTTACAGCCCGTACTTCCCTACTTTTAGGGGAAGCCTCTATGGATAAACTCTATCATTCCACTGTCGCTGTACTCGGCATTGGTGGCGTTGGCGGTGCTTGTGCTGAGGCAATTGTTCGTAGCGGTATTGGCAGACTAATCATTATGGATCATGATACAATCGACATCACTAATATAAACCGTCAGCTTTTTGCTACACATGATACCATTGGACAAAGCAAGATTTTAGTCGCTAAAAAACGCCTTACCTCAATTAACCCCGATTTGAAAATAGAGGTCCTTTCAGAGTTTTATAATGACGAAACGAAAGAATTGTTGTTCGATTTAAAACCCGATTTTATTGTTGATGCAATTGATACGGTTACTTCAAAACTTAATTTAGCAGTTGAATGCAAAAACAGGAATATCCCACTTATTTCAAGCATGGGAACTGGAAATAGACTTGATCCCACTAAGTTTACTCTTGGTACTATTGAGGAAACTTCCGGCTGTGGTTGTGGACTAGCTAGGGTGATGCGTCACGAACTCAAAGCGAGGGGTATCACTGGTTTGCCGGTAGTTTATTCAACAGAATATCCTATGTCTGTTATAAGCAGTACTGCAAATGGACGACATAGCCCAGCAAGCATCAGCTTTTGCCCACCTGTTGCAGGCTTTATCATTGCCTCGTATGTTATAAAACGTATAATCGAATAAATAAGTGCCATACTTTTAGTATGGCACTTTACTTTTTACCCAAACTAGTATAACAAATGAGGTGGTAGTTTGAAGTCTTTGCGATTTTATCTGCTCGGATTTTTGGCAGGAATATTAAATGGATTTTTCGGTGCAGGTGGTGGTTTGCTTGTAGTTCCAATGCTTGAAGCCTCAGAGCTTGAACCCAAAAACTCCCACGCAACCTCTATCGCAATCATACTTCCACTCAGCATTATGAGCACGGTAATGTACGTTATAAATGGTGTTAGCGTGGACATTTTCACCCTCACAATGACAATTCCATTGGGTTTATTAGGTGCAATTCTTGGTGCATTTTTATTACTGCGAATCAAAAACGAGTGGCTTAAAAGAATTTTTGGCGTAATTATGATATTTTCAGCTATAAGGATTTTACTAAGATGATATATATAATTTTATCTATCGTTGGTTTGCTTGCCGGAATAACTGCCTCCCTTGGAATCGGAGGTGGCTTTGTACTTTTACTTTATCTAACCGTTATTGCCGATATGCCCCAACGTGAAGCACAACTTGTAAACTTAATTTTTTTCCTGCCCATTGCAGTGGTTTCAATTATACTTCATATTCACCACAAGCTAATTGTCAAAGATGTGGTTACAAAGTCAGTACTTGGAGGAATTGTTGGTGTATTTGTTGGGGTTTATGTTGCAACAATATTGCCAAACGAAGTAATCTCAAAGACATTTGCAGTATTCGTCTTGATTGTTGGAGTTAGAGAACTTATTCCCAAAAAGAAAACCCATAAACTAAAAAGATAGTAACGTTAAGATTATTTTGAGGGCTCATAATGAGAATACAAAACTAAAAATTGCAGTCACTATACATTAACAACGGTGCTTCTATATCCATTTGCGATAGTATTGGATTCTTAATTGGAAATGTGATATTAAGTGCAGGATCACAATAACAAATAGCTTTTCTAAAATTAGGATGAAAGCAATTATCAATTCGCATGACTACATTTGTATTGTCCTCTAAAGATAAAAAAGCATGACCAAATCCCTTTGGTATGTATATTTGTTTTCTGTTTTCAGCATTTAATTCAACGCAGACCCATTGCTTAAAGGTTTCTGAATCACGTCTTAAATCCACCGCAAAATCTAATCCTCGCCCTTTGGTGCAATATAGTAGCTTTGTCTGTGCCATAGGGTAATTTTGAAAATGAATACCGTATAATGTTCCTGCTTTATTAGGGCAATAAACCGTTTCTTCAATAAATTCTGTATCAATGCCAATTGCATTTAATTCATTTTGGGATAATATCTTATATGAGTTTCCCCTACTATCAATTTCCAAATCATATTCAAGAACTAAAACTTCTTGCAACTTGAGTGGTACGGCTCTTAACAAAGCTTATTCCTCCTCGCAAAATATTAATACTCTTGATGCTTTTAAATTAATTATAATACGTTCTACACTAAAAATCAACAACCATATCTGCATCTTACACTTATTGTAATATTCGAAAACTTATTCCCAAAAAGAAAACCCATAAACCTAAATAGGTTTATGGGTTTTTTGTATTATATTAAAGTTATGTATCTCGCATTAAGTCTGAAACCTTAACCTCTTCGAGCATTTCGCAAACCTTTTCTGTGATTTTGGAAAAGGCTTCTCGAGATTTACAATCACAACTGCTTGATTTTGTACATTTAGATTCACTGTTCAGACAGCGACTAAAAACGTATTCTCCCTCAACGGCCTGCAAAATATCTTTAAGTGTTATGGCACTAGGCACTCTGTTGAGTTCATAACCACCTTGTGTCCCCTTAAATGATTTTGTTATCCCGCTACCAACAAGATTTCTAAGTATTTTTAACGCAAAGCGCAAAGAAACACCAGTATTTAAAGAAATAGAATTCGCATCTATGCGTCTATCTTGTTCTGCAAGATACACAATTATTCTTACTGCGTAATCAGCTTCAAGTGTAATATACATATTAGGAGCATGATGCCCCATCCATATCGCACTCAATGCAACATGAATAAACAACACCGACGCCCTTAGGCCACCTTCCATTGTAATTTTCCAGTTAATCTATCTTAGTCTAAGAAATCCTTTAGTTTTTTACTTCTACTTGGATGGCGAAGTTTTCTTAACGCTTTCGCTTCAATCTGTCTGATACGCTCTCTAGTTACGTTGAACTCTTTTCCAACTTCTTCTAGTGTGCGTGAGCGCCCATCCTGTAGTCCAAAACGAAGTCTTAGTACCTTTTCTTCCCTATCGGTCAATGTTGATAAAACACCACTTAATTGCTCTTTTAGGAGAATATGCGATGCCGCATCATCTGGAGCAAGTGCATCGTCATCTGGAATAAAGTCACCAAGATGGCTATCCTCTTCCTCACCTATTGGAGTTTCAAGAGAAACTGGCTCTTGTGCCACACGAATAATCTCTCTTACCTTGTCAACTGGCATATCAAGCTCAGCCGCAACTTCTTCTGCACTTGGCTCGTGTCCATTTTTATGAAGAAGTTGACTGGAAACTTTTTTAACCTTGTTAATGGTTTCAACCATATGAACAGGAATTCTGATTGTTCTAGCTTGATCGGCAATTGCTCTTGTAATTGCTTGTCTTATCCACCATGTAGCATAGGTAGAAAACTTAAAGCCCTTTGTATGATCAAATTTCTCTACAGCCTTAATTAGTCCTAGATTACCCTCTTGAATCAAATCCAAAAATTGCATTCCACGACCTACATATCTTTTAGCAATACTTACAACAAGGCGAAGGTTAGCTTCTGAAAGACGTTTTCTAGCCTCAATATCACCCTCTGCCATTCTTTCAGCGAGAATTCTTTCCTCGTTACCAGAAAGAAGCGGAACGCGACCGATTTCTTTAAGATAAACTTTAACTGGATCATCAATATTTACGCCTTCTGCTTGAAGTTGTACTTCTACCACTCCTGTTGGAGCCTCCAAAGTAATATCAAGATCTGGGGTAAAGTCCTCGATAACCTCGATGCTAAGACTCTCAAGTGACTCATAAAGTTTATCCATTTGTTCCATATCAAATTCTAGTTCTTCCAACGCATCGGTTATCTCCTGCGTTGTAAGTTTACCATTCGTTTTGCCTAATTCAAGTAGCTCCGCTATGGCAGATTTTTTCTCAGTTACACCCATAAATGCTCTCCCTCTGGCTTACGCCTTCAACTTTTTTCTAACCATCAATCATCATATCTATTTTTGGGACTTTAATTTTTGGCGATATTTTTCAATCTCGCTTGGATCAATTGACTTAACGTCACTAGGCTTCATTTTATCCTTATGCTGGATAAGGATGTCTATATAATCGTCTAACATCTCTTTTGTGTTAGGTTTATCATTATTTTTTGCAACTATAGCACAAATGCTGCTAATTTGCTCTTGCGAGAAAAGTGGTACAAGTGCAGAAATAGTAATATCACCATTTTGTTGGTTGATTAAAACCATCTCTTTTAAAACACGTTTATTAAAGTCGGTAACAAACTCTTCTAGGGAAAGCTTAGACAAAAAGTATTCATAAAAATCAGGGTTTTTAAACAAGAAACTAATGATTCCTTCTTCTGCCATCGCTTCTCTTATGTTTTGTATCTTTTGCGGATTTATTCGGTCTTTTGCCATTTCCTTGTTAAGTTCTATGTCACGCCACGTCTTTTTTTCCCTTGCAGCGTATTTTTTCTTGATTAACGCCTCAGTTTGTGCTTTGACGGTGTCATTTGTAGTGCCACTTTGGTCAGCGACAATCGAACCATACACCTCACGCTCTAACGGGTTTTTAACATCAGCTAAAATATTAATTGAACGCTTAATATAGTTTATTTTGCCTTCAATGGTATCCATATCACATTTTAGTTTTAATGCATTGAGTTCGTGCTCAATCGCATTCGATGCACCATCAATGATAATTTCAAAGCGTTTTGCTCCAAACTTTTTAATATATTCATCTGGATCTTTTGCACCTTCCATATGTAAAACCTTAGTGGCTACTCCTGCATCAGACAAGAGATTAATCGCTCTCATCGTTGCAGCTTGTCCAGGAGCATCAGAGTCGTAGGCAATCACAATTTCTTTTGCATACTTTGACATAAGCCTCGCTTGTTCCTCTGTGAGTGCAGTTCCAAGTGTCGCAACCACATTCCGAAAGCCTGCCGCATAGATAGAAATTACGTCCATATAGCCTTCTGCTAGAATAAGCTTGTCTACCGTTTCACTTTTAGCAAAGTTAAGCGAGAACAAATTCCTACTCTTTTTGAAAACTGGTGTATCTGCTGAGTTTAGATATTTGGGTTTGCTATCATCTAGTACTCGTCCACCAAACGCAATCACATTTCCTCTTAGATCAATAATCGGAAATATAACCCTATTGCGAAATTGATCATAAAAATGCCCGTTTTTTCCCTTTGCTACAACAGCGGCGGAATACATTTCATGATCAGAGAACCCTTTTGCCTTTAAGTGCTTATAAAGACTATCCCACGAATTTGGGGCAAACCCCAAGCCGTAGGTAGTTATTATTTGGTCGGAAAGACCACGGTTTTTAAAATAGTCATAGCCATCTTTTCCAAAGGGTTGTTTTAGACATTGATGAAAAAACTTTGCAGTTTCCTTGTTAATCTGCAAAACCTTTGATTTTATTAACGTTGCTTCATCATCACCGTCTTCAGGCACTTGGACGCCCACCCGTTTGGCTAAAAATCGAACAGCCTCAACATATTCAAGGTTTTCAGCCCTCATGATAAAGCTTATAATGTCTCCGCCTGCCCCACACCCAAAACAATAAAACGATTGGCTGTCTGGATAAACTACAAAGGACGGTGTTTTTTCAGAATGAAACGGGCAGACAGCTTTGCTATTTCGCCCTACCTTCTTTATAACGAGATAGGACGACATAATGTCTTCAATATCACATTGTGACACAAGTTGTCCAATAAAGCTCCTTGAAATCATGATGCAGCCTCCTTCGTTATTGGATTTTCATAGGCGAACTGAATGAAGCCTTAAACTTCTATTTTGACCAAAACTTTGGTATGTAGAGTTCTTTAAAAAGTTCAACTGCATATTGGTCTGTCATGCCAGCGATATAGTCGCACACTGCACGTTCTTGCCCAAACCTTTGAATTGTCTTTGAATAAAAGCTTGGTAGTTTGTCTATATTTTTCAAATAATACTCATAGAGTTTTTTTACAATCTCCATTGCTTTTAATTCTTCAGACTTTGCAATCGGGTTTGTGTAGACAGCTTCAAACATAAATGCTTTGAGTCTATTATGTGCCTTCAAAACCTCGCTATCCATTCGGATATCGTCAGTAGAATTTTCAACAATCGACATAATTATTGTTGAAATTCTATCGCTTTTTGTCCTGCCTAGTACATAAATGCAATCGTACGGCAAATCCTGCTCTCGCAAAACCTTCGCCCTAATTGCATCTTCAATATCGTGATTTATGTAAGCAATCTTGTCTGAAATTCTAACAACCCTACCCTCAAGGGTAGCCGCTTCTTGTATATGGTCGGAATGGCAGGCAATTCCGTTTTTAACCTCATAGGTTAAATTCATTCCATTGCCATAATTCTCAATATGGTCAACCACACGCACGCTTTGATAGTTGTGCATAAAACCACCAGGACGGACTTCATTGAGTGCACGTTCACCAGCATGACCAAATGGAGTATGTCCCAAATCATGTCCTAATGCTATCGCCTCAGCCAAATCCTCGTTAAGCCTTAACGCACGAGTGATTGTCCTTGCAATCTGCGATACCTCTAAAGTATGGGTTAATCTTGTCCTATAATGGTCACCCTGTGGCGATAGAAAAACCTGTGTTTTATCCTTTAATCTGCGAAAGGAGTTGCAATGGAGAATTCTATCTCTATCCCTCTGAAATTCCGTACGAATTTCACACTTTTCGCTCGGTGCAATTCTACCTCTGGTATTCTTAGAAAGAGTTGCATATTTAGACAAGGTTTGCTCTTCAATATTTTCGATATCTTCTCTAATCATATAACTTCACTCCTTGTCGTAAAATTTGCCTCATTATATATATACAGCAAAAATCTAAAAAGTCCTCTTTTTCGACTGTAAAAATATGAAATTTATTTCTTAGCTTATGTCTTGATAGCTTTCGCCTGTGATGTTTGGTACTACCTGTCCATTTGAAAGCTCAGTCAGTTCCTTGAAAAAAGCGTCATATCTATCAGCTCTTATGATGATAAAAAGCATCACTTCGCTCGCAAAATCGCTTGACTTTACCACAACATTGTAGTTCGGAAAAATATAAGTAAGCTTGCCATAAAATGAATATTCACACTCGATAGTGACTTCTTTGCAAAGCACCATATCGACAAGTTCAGCTTCATCAACTGCAATTTTTGCAGAATGTGAATATGCCCGCACAAGACCTCCGCCACCAAGCATAATGCCACCAAAATAACGTGTAACAACAACACAAACATCAGTCAGACCTTCTTTTTGCAACACATCTAAAGTAGGAATACCTGCTGTGCCTTGCGGCTCTCCATTATCAGAGTAACGTCTAATCTGTCCTTCTCTTAAAATGTAGGCATAGACATTATGGGTAGCATCAAAGTGCTTTTTACTGATGGTTTGAATAAAATCTTGTGCTTCTTGTTCTGTTTGAACAGGAGTGATGTATCCTATAAACTTAGATTTTTTCTCGACAAAAGATGCTTGTGCATAAGCCTTTACCGTTTTATAATCTTGCAACATAATACTACCCCCCTCCAAATATCAGACAATAGTGTCACTAAATTAAATTAAAACTAAAAAATATCACTATGCTCGGGTGGACATCATACTCCTAAAATGAAAACTAAAGCGATGCAGAAAAACTGCATCGCTTATCAACAATTAGTTGTAACTCAATTAAATTACTTAGTCATAGCGAAACGCTTATTAAATCTGTCAACACGTCCACCTGTATCATTTAGCTTTTGACGGCCAGTGAAAAATGGATGACATTTTGAACAAATTTCAACTTTTATATCTCCTCTTGTAGAACCAGTCTCAATAACCTCTCCACAAGCACATTTAATTGTAGTTGGTTTGTAATCAGGATGAATACCTTGTTTCATTTAAAATTCACTTCTTTCCATAAATTATAATCTTACAAGTTAGTATTGTATCATACAATACTTAATTTTGCAAGTCTTTTTTTCTAAAATCCGAGTGCTTTTGTGAAATCCACCTTTATTGCGTCAATTATTTTTTGTGCAGCATCTTTAGTTTTGTCAATTGCATTGTAATAAGCCTTGATTTTAGGTTCTGTTCCAGAAGGGCGAAGTACAACAGTTGCGCCACTTTCCAGTGTGAAAGATAAAACGTCAGACTTTGGCAACACAATTGTTTCTTGGGTAGAATTTTTGTCGTCATAACAAATGCTCTTCTTATAGTCACAATGTTTTATCACATTCAAACCGCCGAGTGTCTTTGGTGGGTTTTCTCTTATCGACAGCATAATCTCACTCATGCGTTGCATGCCTGCTGAGCCCTCACAGGTGAAGCTTTGTTGTTGGTGGACGAATACACCATACTTGTCATAAAGACGCTTTAAAGCGTCTAAAATCGATACCCCTTGAAGCTTATAATGTGCAGCCATCTCGCATATTAACATTGACCCAACAACCGCATCTTTATCTCGCACATATGTTCCTGCCAAATAACCATAACTTTCTTCAAATCCGAAAATATAACGATCTTCCTCATGTTTATCCTCAAGATAATGAATTTGCTCACCGATAAACTTAAACCCAGTCAACACATTTATAATTTCAACGTCATAATCTGCTGCAATCTTGTCTGCAAGTTCACTTGTTACAATCGTTTTGACTGCAACTGGATTTTTAGGCATAGTTCCTTTTTGTATTCTAAGTTTACAGATATATTCAAGTAGTAAGCAACCAACTTCGTTTCCCGAAATTAGAACATATTCCCCGTTTTTGTCTGGGACTGCAATACCAACACGGTCGCAATCTGGGTCGGTAGCAAGGAGCAAATCTGGTTTTTCTTGCTCACAAAGCTTTAGTCCTAATGCCAATGTTTCAGGAATTTCTGGGTTTGGAAAAGGACAAGTGGCAAATGTTCCGTCTGGTTTTTCCTGCTCTTTAACGATAATAACGTCTTTAATGCCAACCATATCAAGAATTTTTCTTACAGGTAGGTTTCCAGTTCCGTTTAAAGGGGTATAAACCACCTTTAGCCCTGCGTTTTTGGTAGCCTCAAGGTCAATGGATTGCGCTTTAACATTTGCAAGATATTTTTCTTCAACGCAAGCTTTGATATACTCAATAGCGCCATCTGCCAAAGCCTTGTCAAAATTCTCAAGCTTAACACCTCTGAAAATGTCAACTTTGCCAATTAGGTTTAAAACCTTATCAGCAGTTTCTATTGTAATTTGACAACCATCGTCGCCGTAAACCTTATATCCATTGTACTTTGCAGGGTTATGTGACGCCGTAACCATAATTCCAGCCTGACAATGCAGTTCTCGAACAGCAAAAGACAGACATGGTGTTGGCATTAGCTTATCATAGATATATACCTTTATCCCGTTAGCTGCAAGAACTTTGGCTGCTTCTATCGCAAACATATCAGACTTAATTCTTGAGTCATAGCTTATCGCTACACTTGGGGAGGCATATTCTTCATTCAGATAGTTAGCAAGACCTTGTGTTGCTTTTCTTATGGTGTAAATATTCATGCGGTTGGTTCCAGCACCAATTACACCTCTAAGTCCGCCTGTGCCAAACTCTAAGTCACGATAAAATCTATCCTTAATCTCATCAACATCGCCATTAATTGAGCCTAACTCATTTGATAAATCCATATCATCAAGTTCATCTCTGCACCATTGTTTATATAAGTCCATTTCTAACATCGTAATACTCCTTTAAATAACTATATAATTACTGATTTTCTCATCTTTAAAAACTTGCTCTAGCAGTGCAAAGTCTTTTGCACTTACTATCGGTATGATATTGCCCTCAGCTTTCGTCTTTGCCTGCGCTATTAAATTTCCTGCAACCACAGCAGCTGTGATGTTTTTATCATAACCATTTTGGTCTACAATTGCAGACTTTATGCAAATTTGTTCCTTTTTCATCTCGATTGCATCAAGATTGATAATGAGTGCCACATCCTTAGATGTAATGGTGTTGATTACAGATTCAAATCCATTCTCGCTGTTAATCACCGTAGAAACGACATCTATACTTCTAATTACATTCGCATTAGGAACGGCCGCCTGTACTTCTGATACAAATTGATTTAGCATCGCTGGTCTTTCGGGTGTTGTCTTTATGGTGTTCATCTTGAATGTATTTTTATCTGGGAACATGACATTTTCCAAGACAATGGTCTTAAAACCAATATCACTAATTTCTTTTGTAATGTCACAAATATATTTTTTAGTGTTATCCATATACGGATTAAGCCAAGGCTTTCCACCCTTGTCGACTGAATTATCAAGCCAGTTTGTTGCTAAACTTGTGCTGAACGCATAGGAATTTTCATTGGAAACGTGTGGAGCCTTTGCGTCTTTCAGAGTTGAAATGCGTGCAACAGGAATTAATTCTGCATCTGTTATTGCTTTTAGCGTCGCACTTAAATCTACAGCATTTTCGCTGATTGCGCCATATTTTACAGCCATTTCATTTGCAGATTGATAGGCAATCATTCCATTTTCAGCCTTTAGCTCTAGTGCTACCGTTGTGTAACCCTCAGCCTTCAATCTTGCAAGCTCTTGACTTATATTGCCCTTGCTATCAAGTAATGTTTTGGCTGAAATATTGGCTGTTTTGCCAATGATTTTTTGCTCTGCTACTTCTGATGTTGAGGAAAGAGTTTCTGAACTTTCTGGAACAGACGAACTTTGAATACTGGAAGGAGGATTGGAGCTTGGATTAATTTTTTTTGCATTTTTGCCAAAACGAGCCGACCATTCACGCATTACAATAAAGCCAATACCAATCAGTATTAAAATTAAAAACACAAAGAGAATTCTACTTAGTGCGTTTTGGGGAATCCTTCGCTTTTTATATATTGCCTTAGTGCGTATTATTTTTCTTTGTCGAGCCATATTACTCCACTCCTCCTGCAGGCTAAACCTGCACACATTTTACACACGAAACTTTCGTGCAATAAAAACTCTTTTTCACCATCATAG
>JBAQWI010000004.1:0-2436 GCA_049298835.1 Oscillospiraceae bacterium | reverse complement strand
GTATATAGAAGGGCATGAAGTTACGGAATATCAAAACTGGTTGAATGCAAATAAAGTATTTCAAAGCTGGTCATTTCAAATTTTTGGGAATATAGGAGAATTAGGAGGTAAGCGTATTATTTTTGATTCGATGAGAAATGCTGATCGTCCGGAACTAAACCAAGTCACAGTCAGCGAATCGGAGACGATTATACTGGGAAGTTTTGAGGCTGAAACTCTTCGCCAAATGAATGATGATTTATATAAACCGGAGTTTCCGGAGGGCGGTTCTCTTTCTAGCGAATCGGTCTATACATGGGAATTGGTTCCTAAGATTAGAGGTACCAAGGCGAAAAAAGATCCTTTATATAATGAATGGGATGAAGCTCTAAATACCGTAAAAAATGAATTAGAAGATCTCAAAAAAAGTATTAAGACTACGGAAACAAAAATATTGGGTAAGCCACTTGGTTTTTTAGACATGTGGAAGAAGAATCTCACAAAATTAAAACGTATAGGTGATGGGACAAACATAGATCATATGCTTGCTCAATTGTCCCAGAAAGACATTTTTAATCCGGAAAAATTTGGAGAGCTAGTAGAGCAATCTGAAGATTTGATTGAAAAATATCAAGCAGACATTCAACTTGTAGAAAGCAAGATTAAAAAGGAAGAGTACAACGAAGATTATCAAGAAAAACTAACTCAACTCAGAACATGTAAAGAGGAAAGTGCTTCGATTATGCATACAGCAAAGCAAGCATTTGATGATGGAACCAAAAAATCAAACGCCAACACCTCAGAGTTAGATGACAATATTCTAGAAATAGAACTATCGGAAGAAGAGGCCAAACAGTCCGAACAAATACTCTTAATGGAGTATCCCGAGATTGTAAAACTCTGGGAAGGGCAACAAAATAAAAGGAAAATTACCGGATATCTCAGCAAAAAAATCGATGAAATAAGTAAACTCAAGAAAAAGAAAATCGAGACTTTTTATCAAGATACATTAACTCAGACTGAGAAATTGATTGAAGAGTATTTTGCGGATACAGAGTATATTAATGAGCTTATGGGCGGAACTAAAATTAAAGACAGAAAACAATTGTTGGAATTTTTAAAAACGGATTTTTCAGATACTCAAAAATTCCATATCAGAGAGCCAAAAGAACATGAAAAGAAAATTATTGAAAAAATATATGAAGTCAGAAAAAATATCGAAGATCTTAACGAAGAGCGAGTATCCTTAGAAAAAGAAAAAAATGAATTACTGACAAAGGCAACAGTTGAATTAACAAGATTAAAAAAGGAATATGAAAGAAGTGCCGAAGCTCATTTGAAAGCCGAGGAAAACATAAACAGTTTAATCAACAGCAAAAAAGATTCAGATAGTTTTATTACGAATGACACACTACGAGATCACAAACTAAATATAAATATTCCTGTAGAGTCTCTTCCTAGAGTAGGAACATTGTACATCGATGGTAAGAAGAGGCAGTTAGCTATCCGGAATTGGGAAGAGTTAGATTTGGGTGAAGAAGAGAGTCGGAGACTGAGTGCCGAATTGGTAACGGAAGTTTGATGCACAATTATTTGAAGTATACGGATAGGAAGGTGATTTGAATAATAGAATCATTTCAATGTAGTCAATGCGGGATTTGTTGTAAAAATATACATCTGATTGAACAACTAAATGATTTTCATAATGGTGATGGAATTTGTAAATACTTGGATTCAACTACGAACTTGTGCCTAATATATGAGAGTAGACCAGACATTTGCAACGTAGAGAAAAGTTATAAAGCATTCTCAGATATTTATTCAAAAGATGAATATTACAGGCTTAATTATGAAGGGTGCCAGATGTTATGGGAGATAGAGAAGAAGAAGGTAAAAAAAGATTTGTAATCAACTCAACAACTGTTGGAATGGCTCAAGCTAGGTTAAACCAAGTCCACGGTGAAGCTGCTAGTCAAATTGTTCAAGCTTATAAAGGGGTTCGATATGACTCGACAGGGAAAGTGCTATATCACAAAGGAAAAAGCTTGAAGGAAATTTCGAAATTTAAACTTAGGACAGAGTATAGGGAACAAAATATAAAGCAACAGTCCGGTTTTTCAGGTGAGTTGATAAAAGAGGCCAGAGACAACAAAAAGGCAATTTTATCCGGAGATGGGACTAGGACGAGAACTAGCGATGGCATCGGACACACAAATGATACTAAATATGATCATGTCAAATTAAGCGCTGAGGGCAAGGTAATTGATGGTTCAGGTTCGCAGATGAAAATGCTGAAAAGAGATAACAATAAATACAACGTTTTGGAAAAGTTGGCAAATGACAAGAGTTGGGATCGTTATGACGGACCAGTAGATGTTCCAAATGAACAATATGACGGGATCCTGAAATCTGCTGATGCGCAAGTTCAGAAGTATCGCGACAATGCGCAGAGAGCAA
>JBAQWI010000003.1:0-6158 GCA_049298835.1 Oscillospiraceae bacterium | reverse complement strand
CAATTGTTGCTCAAACGGTGCTTGACCTTTGTTCTTATCGTTTGCCAAACACCTACAAGTTATCTCCGTTTGATGATATACAGGTGCTTTGCCCTCAGCGAAAAGGGGAGGTTGGCGTGATTGAACTTAACCAAAAGCTACAACAAACGCTAAACCCAAAGGCTGAAAATAAAACTGAGTTTAAAAGCGGTACCTATACATTTCGAGTGAATGATAAGGTAATGCAGATTAAAAACAACTATGATATCACATGGAAAAAAGCAGATGAAAGCGGTGCTGGCATTTTTAACGGTGATATTGGTAACATAAAAATGGTAGATAGGGGTTCGCAAACGCTTGCTGTCGAGTTTGACGGTCGGCTTGCATTCTACACCTTTGATATGGCAAATGAACAGCTTGAACTTGCCTATGCAGTTACCATCCACAAGAGCCAAGGAAGTGAGTTTGAGGCAATTGTACTACCGATTTTGGGTGGATACGATAAGCTTTACTTTAGAAATTTGCTATATACTGCCGTTACAAGAGCAAAGCGAATACTGGTTATTGTAGGCTCTAAAGGAAGAATTGAGTTTATGGTAAAAAATGACCGCAGAATGTTACGATATACTGGGCTTAAAGCAATGTTAAGAGAAAGTGTGTTTGACAATGAGTAAGTTCTTAGACGTTTTGGCTCATGTTTTTCTTCCAAATAGGTGTATGTTTTGTAAACATCCTGTAGAATATGATAAGCTTATTTGTGAAGGATGTCGTAAAGATGCACCATTAACTGATCTCTCAAAATGTCTTATTTGTGGACAAACAGAGTGCCATTGTCACAACTATTTTCGATATCTCTTAACTCCATTTTATTACGAAATGGGAGCTGATACCGCGATACGAGACTTGAAGTTTAACAACAATATACAAAATGCAAAAAAGCTTGCAATCTGTATGGCAAATTGTCTTAAAACAACATTCATCGACAAGACGGTTGACATCGTTATTCCTGCACCACTCTACAAAGATGATTTGAAAAAAAGGGGCTTTAATCAGGCTCATCAGTTAGGGCTAGAAGTCTCAAAACTCATACGCAAGCCAATATGTGTAGATGCGCTCATAAAGGTTAAAAAGACCAAAAAGCAACATGACCTTTTCGCAGCAGAGCGATATAAAAACGTAGAAGGTGCATTTGATGTTGAAAACAAATGTGCAATTATAGGAAAAACTGTACTACTTGTAGATGACGTTTTTACCACAGGCAGTACGATGAATTGCTGTGCAAAAACGCTTCTTGAGGCTGGTGCAAAAGAGATAATTTGCTTGGTTGCAGCAAAAACAAGATATATTGTCAAATAATCTAGTTTATGGTATAATTACACTATATTAAATATTGTTAATTCAAAGAAGGTTGTGATTAAATGGGGTCACTTGATATTGGGATTGATTTAGGAACTACAAAAATAATCATTCACAAGGCGGGTGAAGGTGTGTTGTTGCACGAGCCAGCAGTTGTTGCGATTAATACAAGGGATAATTCAGTTATCGCAGTAGGTGAAGAAGCATTGCGTATGCTTGGAAGAACCCCGGGTTATATTAGGGCTGAATTTCCCTTGCGTGATGGTGTAATCTCTGATCATGTAATGACAGAAATTCTGCTTAAAAATTGCATAAAACGTGCTTGTGATAGCTTCATAATGAAACACCGAGTAATAATTTGTGTTCCATCTGAAATAACTGATGTGGAAAAACGTGCAGTTGTTGAGGTTGTCGTAAACGCTGGAGGACGCAAGGTCTTTTTAATAGACGAGCCAATTGCTGCTGCAATTGGTGCAGGTGTTGACATCTCTAAGCCAAAAGGAAACATGGTTGTAGATATCGGCGGAGGCACTACTGACATTGCTGTAATATCAATGTGTGGTGTTGTAGTGTCAGAATCAATCAAGTTTGCAGGAGATCGGGTTGATGATGAAATAATAAAATATATTTCATCAAAGTTTAAGCTTGCAATAGGCAAAAAAATGGCTGAACAGGTGAAAAAAGAAGTAGGTAATCTCTATAAACCATCACATGATATTAAAACGTCGGTTAAGGGTAGAAATCTATTAACCTGTTATCCACAGCTTGTAACTGTGTCTGAATGTGATATTCATGAAGCGATTGAAGAGTTCGGTGAAATGGTAGTCGAAGGAATAAAAAAAGTACTTGACCAAACTCCACCAGAGCTTGCGAGTGATATCATAGAAACGGGTATTTTGCTTACAGGCGGAACCTCACTTTTAAAGGGGTTAGATAAGCTTATCGAGGAGCGTACAGGTGTTAGGACTATGGTAGCAGATGACCCAATAGGATGCGTTTCAAGGGGTACATCGGGAGCGTTTAACTATGTCGATATTTTACAAACAGGATTTACAAGCGAAACACATATCTAGAAAAAGATAAGGACTAATTCTGTTGCAATTTTCCATGAAATGAGCTATAATAGGTTAAATTGGTCTTTATTTAATAAAATGAATTTAATACAAAAGGAGCAAAAATTATGAACATTTACGGTATTGAGGTAAACATTAAGAGAGTCCCTGAACTCGATAAAACATTTGCACCACTTTCAGCATTTAACAAAGAGTTTTTGAAGACAGCGAAAAAGCCATTTTCTGTTGCAGTTGAAAGAAGTGGAGGGCTTATCTCTGTATACGATACATACATTCATGGCACTGAGGATATGGGCGATGCTGACAACTACTATGTTGATCGTCTTGTAAAATTCCTATTATGGGCAAAAGGTGGATTTAAGGTGTTCATCTGTGGAGATGAAAACGTTTACAACTATATTGCAAAAACATACAGCAAAAAGGGCGAAAGATCATTTGACTTTGACTTCATGGAAAGAGTATATGAAAAGGACTTTGAAGTAGTAAATGTTTCTGATTTTGCAAACAGACCATCGGCAAATGAAAAAGCAAAAGCAATCGGCAAACATCTTGACGGCTGTCGTATTGGTTTTGACGCAGGCGGATCTGACCGTAAGGTTTCTGCAGTTATTGATGGCGAATGTGTATACAGTGAAGAAGTAGTATGGCTTCCAAAAGTTACTGCCGATCCTGATTACCACTTTAACGGCATTGTTGAATCCTTTAAAACAGCAGCTTCAAAAATGCCACGCGTTGATGCAATTGGTATCTCATCTGCTGGTATTTATATAGACAACCGTACAATGGTTGCATCTTTATTCCTTGCTGTTGCTCGTGATGAGTTTGAAGCAAAGGTAAAAGACATTTATATTCGTGCTGCAAAAGAGATTGGCGATGTTCCAATTGAAGTTGTAAACGATGGCGACGTAACTGCACTTGCTGGTGCAATCGGACTAAACGAAGGTGAAGTTTTGGGTATCGCAATGGGTACTTCTGAGGCTGTAGGCTACGTTGACAAAGACGATAACATCACAGGCTGGTTAAACGAGCTTGCATTTGCTCCTATCGATGCTCAACCAACAGCAATGATTGATGAGTGGTCTGGAGATATCGGCTGTGGCGTTAAATACTTCTCACAAGATGCTGTTATCAAACTTGCAAAAGTTGCTGGAGTAGCTATTGATGATAATGCAACTCCTGCGGACAAGCTAAAAGTTATTCAAACTTTGATGGCAAACGATGATGCACTTGCAACAAAAATATTTGAGTCAATTGGCGTTTATCTAGGTCATGCACTTGGCTACTATGCTGATTTCTACGAAGTAAAACATATTTTAATGCTAGGACGCGTTATGTCTGGCAAAGGCGGAGATATCATATTAAACATTGCAAATGAAGTGTTGGCGGATGAGTATCCTCATGTAACTGCTAGAGCAGAAACTCCTGACGAGAAAACAAGACGTGTAGGGCAATCAGTTGCTGCTGCAAGTTTGCCAGAAATTAAGTAGGATAAGCCTACACCTATTTCGAGCTATGGTCTTTTGTAATAATATAATGCACAGTTGCGTAATATAATAGTACAAACTTAATAAAATCCACCTCGTATGAGGTGGATTTTGTTGCGGTCACAAACTACAACAGCCACCTCATACGAGGTGGCTGTTGCTATTCACAAATATCTATTGAGTCAAGCTTACTTTTCATTACAAGCCACCTAAAAGGTGGGAAATACATAAACGGACACTTGAGTAGTTTTAAGTAAAGCTTTAACCGTATCTTAAGGGTGCGTTTGAAGTAGCTACGATTTGGGTTTTTATTGCCTAGTGCCTTACTTAAAATATAACCGTTGTTAATTGCACTACTGATGCCCTCAAGAGAACTTGGGCTGATATATCCTGCCGCTTCACCAATGAGAAATATGCCGTTACGTCCACAGCAAAAGTCAAAGGGGGAGGAGGGACGAAAAACCATACAAGCCTCTGTTTTTATTGGTTCTCCGAAATGAAAATCCAACTTTTCAAGCTTGCGCTTTTGATCTTCAAAGCGTTCTCGTGAATTTTTTGCTGGAAAAGCTCCACCATAAATAAAGTATCCATCTTTTGAAATCGACCAAGAATAGCAGTCTGTATTTTTCGAGTCAAACACACAAGAATAAAATGGCTGTGAATTTTTCTCTTCAAACCATTGCTGTATGGCGACATAGCTGCGAATTTTCCTCTTTGGAAAGAATGTCTTTCTTACAATAGAGTTTGCACCGTCTGCACCAACTAGGTATTTGGCAGTTACGGTCTGTGAAATACCATTATTTAAAAAGGTTATTTCATATCCGCAATCACATTTTTTCACACTGCTACAACGTGAGTTGTTATAAACATCGACATTATTCCCAATTAAGCTTTTGAGCCATAAATCAAACTTATGCCGACTTAGATTGACATAAAATCTTTGGTAATATCGAATAAGACCACTATCAAGATCGATAGTCTTAACCGAAAAAATCTGCGGATCAACTAGGACTCTCTTAGGAAGTGTTAAATTAAAGCGAGCAAGAGCCTTTTGTCCATCTGGGGCAAGTAATCCACCACATGGCTTTGAAAATCCACTGTTTTCATCAAGCTTTAAATCAATTGCAATAACCTTTAGCGACTTATTAAGACAGCGTGCGAGAGTAGCACCAGCAGGTCCAAGCCCGATGATTGCAATGTCGTACAGCGTGCCCATTATATATCTTTTTGAGTTCCATCTGCATTGAATAATGGCAGATACTCAAGGTATTTAATATCATCACGATATTTTGCATCACCCTCAGCAAGAATAGCCATTTTGCCAGCAACGATACCACCTGATTGCTTCACTAGCTTTTCGACAGCACGCAAGCTCTCACCAGTTGAGATGACATCGTCAATAATAAGCACACGCTTACCTTTCATCAAGGAAACATCATCGCTGTCAATGTATAGCATCTGCTTTTTAGCAGTTGTAATAGAGGTAACCTCAGTTGAAACCACATTTTTCATATAAAGTTTTGGGGCTTTTCTAGCAATCAAGTATTTGTTTTCGCCAGATTTGCGAGCCATTTCATAAACTAGAGGAATACCCTTAGACTCTGCGGTAATCATAATGTCGTGTTCTGGAGCAATTTTCAGTAATTCTGCAGCTGAGTTTACGGTTAGCTCAACATCACCAAAGATAACAAATGCAGCAATGTAAAGCTCATCTGATAGCTTGCAGAGTGGAAGATCACGCTCAACACCAGCCACATTAATTTTGTATGACATATCCATAATAAAAAGACCTCCAATTTAGTTTGGGTTTAAATAGTTGATTTGTAGCACGGGTAATTCAGCCCATTTAGCAGGGCAAAATGAGCTTTATAATCTACTATAAAACATTATACCACTTTGCATATAAAATGAAAAGTAAAAGTTTGACAAGTATCAATTGTATAAAAAATTTAATGCTTGTCAAGAAAATAGAAACGAAAAAGAAAAAAATACAACAAAAGTGACTCACTATAAAGCGAGTCACTTTTAGATATCATAATTTAATTTTAATTATCTACAGAATTTATAAAAGTTGCAGAAGAATTGATAAAAGTTAAAACACATAATAAATTACCTCCGTTTCATATTTACCTAATTGGTATGACCTAATAGTAACAAAACGGTAACAGAAAATCAAGTGTAAGTTATGGAAAATAAATTGGGCACTTATAAAGTACAAAGATACGTCAAGAGAAATAAATATAGTAAAAGTGACTTACTATATAGT
>JBAQWI010000002.1:0-1676 GCA_049298835.1 Oscillospiraceae bacterium | reverse complement strand
TAAGTATTATTATATAGATATCGTTAAAATAGTTAATTCACATATATTGAAATCAAATATAATCAAATATAATCACTATAAGCATATAAGTATTCACATTCTAAATAAACTAAAGTGAAACACTATTCCGTCCTGTAATGCTGTACTACGAAAATGGGCGTGGCTTAGCGTTTGCTAGACTGCTCTAGATTCCCAACGTTATAGGCCGGCCAGCAGCAAGTAATCTATCTTGCGCTGCGCGCTTATAGGATCTTTGGGCTTAGTAGCGAAAGGAAGTGGAGCAATATGCTGTTGCTCGGGTAAACGCAAAACTTTGCCAAATGCAACTTCCGCTGGACAATATCCAACAAGGGCTTTTGAGGGCAGAGTTTTTAAAGCCACACTTATTGAACTTATATACAATTCCCAATGTTTGTTACTGTCCGGCAAGGTGCGCAAGCAATATATTACAATAGCATTAACACGCTCTAATTTCCCTTGAGAATTTGCATGGCGACTACTTCCTGTCACGTGACGGATGTCACGGATGCCATAAGTTTGCTCAAGGATTTGCATAACCCTGCCTAAAAAAGCAGCCGCACGATCTGAGTAGAATTTTGTTGAGTTGCCAAAATTGGCAAAAATAAATGACTGAAAACTCTCTGCAACAACTTCGGCTGGTTGTGATTTGCAGATTTGCATGCTATAAGGTGAGCCATATTTGTTGCTCTGTCGACGATTACAAGCAAATATTGATTGCCTCTCTCAGTGATTGATAATTTCAAGAAATCAAATACATATTCTGAAAACGGGTCTTGCACGTGGTCGAGATTTGTGAGTGGCGGTGGTTTAATTTTTAACCCACTTTTACCCTTCTGACAACTTGGGCAGGTATGGCAATGCATTTGTATGTTTGAGAACATGTTTTTCCAGAAGCACCATCTTGATAATTTAGCATACACTTTTTCTGCACTGGCATGAATTCCATAAATTGAGTCATGAGCTTGGGTTAGTAATTCTTGAATTTTAGATTTTGGTATTTAACAAGCTGACTTTCAAGTTTTTCTTCAGTACATTTAGGCTGTTTAGACCTACGTTGGCGGCAGTGATAAAGTAAGCCTGTTGTTTTATCTATAAAGAAATGGGGAGATTCTAGAATTACCCGCCTGGCTCTTGAGGTTTCAGCAGGCAGTGTATTATCTGTCAAGTAATTAAATATTTCCTGCAACTCCTGGTCAGCCTTCTGTGCATTGAGCATGTCCTGAGCATCATAATTAATGTCTTCACACCCCTGCCCACTGGTGTCAGGATCATATGGAGTCTGTCCAGAGACTTCAACTTCGTTGACCAAGGTTTGGTCCAGGGGTGACATTTCAGTCTGTTCTGCATTACTACCTATCTGCTGTGCAGGGCAGGCATATATCACATTAATATTATTTCAGTCCTTTGGGAGGTGTATATGAAATCTTCCACTTTGTATGGTCCAGTGAAATTGAAACAGGCAAGATCATTATCTTGCTGGGTGAATGGCTTAATGTTCATAGCCCGATAGTATGTGGGATCCAAATCTGATTCCTCATTAGACACAACCTCTGTTAATTATTTTGTCAGTAAACCTCTTTGTTAGGTTTGGAAACTGAATATAATTCACAGATGATGGTGCTTATCTGATATACTTCATCAAAAGAGAAAATTGG
>JBAQWI010000001.1:0-8809 GCA_049298835.1 Oscillospiraceae bacterium | reverse complement strand
GCAGGGGTCCAGGCGGTGAAGTTTGGAAACTTGAAGAACAAATTTTTGATATGGTTCGCCTATGTGCAGATGTGTTGTCTGATAATCCACTGTTTTTTGTTCTAAATTCCTACACAACGGGACTTTCTCCTTCTGTAATGGAATACCTCTTAGGTGTCACGGTAGGGAAAAAGTTTAAAGGTAAAATTTCATGTGATGAAATTGGATTAAACGTTAAGGAAAGTGGATATAACCTGCCTTGTGGATCAACTGCTATCTGGCAAAAAGATTAATAATAGGTAAATATAAAATATAAGGTGGTGGAGTGGGTATATAATTTGCTTTGTTTATGTTATTAACGATATGAATGTGGCATGATGCTCCAAATAAAATGAGTGAACTAATAGAAATTACAAATGTGTCCTTCGAATATAACCATAATTCTGAGGAGGCAGAACCTGTTGAGGTTTTGCATAATATAAATCTTACAATAAAAGAAGGTAGTTTTGTTGCAATCTTGGGACATAATGGTTCTGGAAAATCAACTCTTGCCAAGCATTTGAATGCTATATTGCAACCTACTGAGGGCACTGTGATTGTAGATAATATTGACACATCAAATGATGAATTAATATTTGACATAAGACAACAGGTTGGAATGGTTTTTCAAAATCCAGATAATCAGATTGTTGCCACAATTGTTGAAGAAGATGTTGCATTTGCACTTGAAAACTTAGGGGTAGAGCCAACTGAAATCCGAAAACGTGTTGACAGCGCACTAAAAGAAGTGGATATGTTTGAATTTCGTGAACACGCACCACATCAGCTTTCAGGTGGACAAAAACAACGTGTTGCGATTGCAGGCGTTATTGCTATGAGACCAAAATGCATTGTACTAGACGAGCCTACTGCTATGCTTGACCCTAAAGGTAGAAGAGAAGTTATAAAAACAATTAAACAGCTTAACACCGAAAATAAAACAACTGTTATTTATATTACTCACTTTATGGATGAGGCAGTAGAGGCTGACAGGGTTATCGTTATTGACAATGGTAAAATTCTTTTTGATGATACACCTGAGGTTGTATTTTCCAATGTGGTTAAGTTGAAAAGTGTCGGTCTTGATGTGCCGCAGGTTACAGAACTTGTATATCTGCTAAGTCAAGATGGGCTTACTATGTCTAATAGCATTTTGACGGTGGATGATTGTGTAAACGAGCTAGTAAATATATTGGAGGACTAAAATTGGCTATCATTAAAACAGAAAACTTAACACATTTATATAGTCAAGGTACTCCTTTCCAAAAAACGGCTATTGATGATATAAATATTGAAATTGAAGAAGGCGAGCTTGTCGGTGTTATCGGACATACTGGTTCCGGTAAATCTACCCTAATACAACATTTAAATGGGCTTTTGAAACCAAATAGTGGAAAAATCTACATTGACGGCGTTGATATATGGGAAAGTAAAGCAATTCTTCAAAAAATTCGTTTCAAGGTGGGTCTTGTATTTCAATATCCAGAATATCAGCTATTTGAAGAAACTGTGTATAAAGATATTGCATTTGGGCCATCAAATCTAGGGCTTAATCAACAACAAATTAAAGAAGCTGTAATGACTGCTTGTGAAAGTGTTGGCGTATCCCAAAAGTTGTTGGATAAAAGTCCGTTTGAACTTTCTGGTGGTCAAAAACGAAGAGTTGCAATTGCTGGCGTTATTGCAATGAAACCGAAGGTTCTTATATTGGACGAGCCAACTGCTGGACTTGATCCAAAAGGAAGAGATAAAATATTAGATTTGATTAAACAGTATCACAAAGCTGAAAAAAATACAGTTTTGCTTGTATCCCACAGCATGGAGGATATTGCAAAATATTCTACTAAAGTTTTGGTAATGAACAAGTCAAAGATTTACTCGTACGGCGATGTGAACAGCATTTTTTCCAAATCTGAGGAGATTGAAAAAATCGGTTTATCAATTCCACAAGTCTCAAAAGTATTTAATGAGCTCTATAAAAAGGGTTATCCTGTAAATCCTAATATTTACAGCATTGAAGCAGCACGTGAAGAAATACTAAACCTCATTCAAAACAGGAGGGATAGTAAATGCTAAAGGATATCAGTATTGGGCAGTATTTCCCAGGAAAATCTGCCATTCATAAAATGGATCCAAGAGTGAAAATTATTTTAACATTTTCATATATTATAATGTTATTCCTAGTTAAAAATGCATTGGGTTTTTTGATTGCAATTGCATTTTTGTTGTTGGTGATTTTTATTGCTAAAATACCTGTAAGGGCTATTTTCAAGAGTGTTAAGCCAATTCTCCCACTGATTATTTTTACATCGGTATTGAATATGTTTTTTATAACAGGCACACCAATATTTCATTGGTGGATATTCACAATTACATCTGAGGGTTTGAGCATTGCAATTATCATGTCAATTAGGATTGTCTGCTTAATTATAGGTTCATCGCTTTTGACCTATACAACATCACCCATTGCATTGACTGATGCAATCGAAAGATTACTTAAACCATTAAAATACATTAAGTTTCCCGTGCATGAGATGGCAATGATGATGACAATTGCACTAAGGTTTATACCAACCCTTATCGAGGAAACTGATAAAATTATGTCAGCTCAAAAAGCAAGGGGGGCTGATTTGGAAACTGGTGGATTGGTGAAACGTGCAAAAGCACTTATACCAATATTAATTCCACTTTTTGTTTCTGCATTCAGACGCGCAGAGGAATTGGCTCTTGCAATGGAGTGCCGTTGTTATAGGGGTGGAGAAGGCAGAACTAGAATGAAACAGCTTAAACTTTCCCTAATTGATTTCACTTCTACAGGTGTAATGGTCATTACGTTTACAGCTGTAATTGTCATAAATATATACGTTCCTATGCTATTTTAATATATCGGAGGTAAACTAATGAGAAATTTATTAGTTGAATTGCGGTATAATGGCGCGAGATATCATGGATATCAAATCCAAAAAAACGCAATTACTATAACAGAGGTTGTACAAGATGCAATAGAAAGTTTGCTACACGCAAGAGAGCCTATCGTTGGCTGTTCTAGGACAGATTCAAAAGTTCACGCTAACAGCTATTTTTTTAATATGAAAACTGAATTTAAAATTCCAACACACAAATTTGTTTATATTATGAATAATGCATTGCCAAGTGATATTTGTGTATTATCCTGCAAAGAAGTCCCACTTGACTTTCATTCTCGATATGATTGCAAGGGAAAAGAATATATATACAGAATATATAACGCTACTATAAAAGATCCTTTCCAAGCAGACTTAGCCCTTCTTCACAAAACTCACATTGATGAAAAGCTGTTAAATGATGCTGCTCAAGTACTTGTCGGTATGCATGATTTTACTTCATTTTGCAGTTTAGGTTTTAAACCGGGTACCCCTATGACAAAAACTGTTGAATATATTAATATTTATCGTGAAGGTGACTTTGTCTATATTAAGATAAAAGCAGATGGCTTTTTATACAATATGGTCAGAATTATTGTTGGAACATTGTTATCTATTAATGATGGAAAAATTAAACCTGAATCGTTAATAGATATTATGGAGAAAAAAGATAGAACCGTTGCGGGTAAAACTGCGGAGCCACAGGGATTATATTTGAATTTTATAGAGTATTAGAGGTGCTTTTTTGGCTAAATATAAGAGTATTGAGGAATATAGACGTAAAAAACGCCTTAAAGGCTTTTTAAAGAAAACTTTAATTGTTGTTACAATATTTGCAATCTTATTAATTTTGCTAAATGTCCTTGAGATTTTCAAGGGGACACAGCTAAATGAATTGATTAGCAAAGATGAAACAAAAAAAGAAGAACAATTTCCTCTTATAATAAAAAATGAACAGATGGTTGATATTGTGCCATTTAATAACAATATTGCTATTTTAACTAGGGCAGATGTATTAATTTATAATTCCAGCGGTAAAAAAACAAACTCTTTTATTCATGGATATACAAATCCAGTCATAAAAGAAAGTAATAAGCGTATCCTTACATATGACCGTGGTGGGAATAAGTTTAGGGTTGATAATTCCACAGGGATAATTGGGGAAATTCAGCTTAAATATAACATACTCTGTGCGCAGATTTCCAGCAGTGGAAGTATAGCTATTGTTACAGCTCACGATCGTTATGCTAGTGAGATATTGGTATACGATAGTAATTTAAAGGGTGAAATATATCGTTATTCGGCAACTGAAGAGATATCTGCGGTTGAATTTTCTCAAGATGGCCAATCACTTTTAGGTGGTGCAATTACATCTTTTGAGGGAATAATTTCAACAAACCTCTATGAGCTGAATATTACTGAAGAAGTTGACGCAAAAAAAACTTTGATAAAAGATATTTTATCATTGTCAATTTTTTATAATGAAAACAACAATATAAAAATAGTGGGCAAAGATTGTGTAGTTACGTACAACACAAAATTAAATACCCAAAAGCGATTTTTATACAAAGGCAGTATCCAATATTTTATAAACAGCTCAGCCAAAGAAACTGTTTTGGTTAATAAAAATCCTTTTAATAAATATTCTACGGTTAGTGTGATTTCAAGCGATGGTGTTATAATGGGAAGTAGCAATATAAATGATGATGTACTTGATGTTTTTAGTGATGGAAGCAGAATAATTGTGCTTTGCAAGACTTGTGTGTATAATTTGGATATGACATTAAAAGAGCTTAATAAAGTTGAACTTAGCATGAGTATGAACAAGGCTGTTTACAGTGGAGAAAGCCTATATATCTTAGGAGCAGATAGTATTGAAAAATATAAAATAGATTGATTTAATACTAGTTTTCTTATAAGTTGTTAGTAACCTCTAAAATTTAAATTAATATTGTTAAGGAGAATTATATGACTACATATTCTTTTATTATTGACGTTGTAACCGCGTTAATTGGCTTCTTTATAATCTATGGTGCCTATCGAAAAGGGTTTATTCGTTCCATAATTTTGGTTATAGGATATGTTTTTTCAATCTTTCTGGCAATTTATTTAAGTAAAATTGTCTCTGTTTATCTATTTGATAATTTTATCAGAACATTAATTATAGAAAATATTAATAATACTGTAGCAACAAATGCAGGAGTAGCGTCCGTTGCAATGGTTATTCCAGCTATACTATCAAAACTACCAAGAGTAATACTAAATCCTATTTTGAGTAGTTTTGGTGGTGAAAATGAATTAATTAAGTTAATTGACAATCAAACTGGTGGAATCTTAGAAAAGTTAGGCTCAGTTATTGCTGATAATGTAGTTGCACCGATTGTATTATCATTATTGGAAGTTATTTCTTGTTTAATAATATTTATTTTGTGCACTATAATTGTTAAGATAATTGCAAAGATGTTTAAAGGATTATACGCTATACCTATTATAGGCCCAATAAATTCTATTTTAGGAGGAGCCTTAGGAATAGTTCAAACAGGAATTGTGTTCTATCTTTTGGCTTTGATTATTTCTACTGTTATATCTCTAACAGCTAATGAGTTACCTTGGATTAATAATCAAGTTATGAATTCGACATATATTTTAAGACATTTTTTATACTAAATTTATTATTATTTTTTGAGGTGAACTATGACTATTCCAAATTTACTATCTTTCTTTAGGATTTTTCTTATTCCAGTTTTTGTGCTAGTATTTATTATTACTGAAGGTGAAGGGATAAGTTGGTGGCCTGTAATCATATTGTCAGTTTCAGGGTTGACAGACCTTCTTGACGGGTTTATTGCAAGAAGATACAATCAAATTTCAAATTTAGGAATTATGCTTGATCCAGTTGCAGACAAGCTTACCCAAATTGCTGTTTGTGCCTGTCTTACAGTAAGATATAATCAATTATTAATTTTATTAGTTATATATGTTGTTAAAGAATTGGTTATGCTAACTGGTGGGGCTGTTCAATTAAAATCTGGCGGATCGGTACCATCTGCAAAATGGTATGGGAAACTTTCTACATTTCAATTGTATGTTGCAATGGGACTATTTTTGATTATTCCAGATATGAATCCTATTCTAATTAATATTATTATGTTAATTACGATTATTTTAGTGCTATTCGCATTAGTTATGTATATGTCCATTTATTTCAAACTACTAAATATAAAGGGGAAAACAAATGATTTGTAGCAAATGTAAAAAACGCCCGGCAATCCTATATGTTCAAAGGATTGAGAATGGCGAAACCATAAATGAAGGATTGTGTTGGCATTGTGCTAAGGATATGGGACTTCCACAGATTTCATCCATGCTTGAAAATATGGGTATGACAGAGGACGATTTAGACCAAATGAGTAATCAGCTTATGGAAATGACTGAGGGAGATTCATTTGAGTTTGGCGGTGCTGAAACTATGCCGAATTTTCTACAAAACTTATTTGGGGGTGAAAAACCAGTTTCTGGTGGCGAAATACCAAGCCATGCGGGTAGCAATGATAAAAAAGTAGAAAAGGAAGCTAAGAAGCCAAAAGCAAAGGCGAAATTTCTTGACACATACTGCACAAACTTATGCGAAAAAGCTCAAGAAGGCAGACTAGATAAAATCATTGGAAGAGAAAATGAGATTTATAGAATTGTTCAGATTTTATCTAGGAGAACCAAAAATAATCCATGCTTAATTGGTGAACCTGGTGTAGGTAAAACTGCAATAGCTGAGGGAATAGCACAGCGTATTGTTAATGGAGAGGTTCCATTTAGACTCCTTGATAAAGAACTATACTTACTTGACTTGACTGCCCTTGTTGCTGGAACGCAGTTTAGGGGTCAATTTGAGAGTCGCGTTAAGGGACTTATTGATGAAGTAAAAGCAATGGGAAATGTCATTCTATTTATTGACGAAGTTCATACCCTTGTTGGTACTGGTGATTCTGAGGGATCAATGAGTGCTGCAAATATTATGAAACCTGCACTTTCTCGTGGTGAAATACAAGTAATTGGTGCTACAACATTTAATGAGTATAGGAAAAATATTGAAAAAGATGCTGCACTTGAAAGACGTTTTCAGCCTGTTACCGTTAATGAACCCTCTATAGAAGACACAATTAATGTGCTGATGGGAATTAAATCATATTATGAACATCACCATATGGTTAACGTAAGTGAAGAGATTGTAAAACTAGCCGTGTTATGGTCTGAAAGATATATTAACGATAGATTTTTACCTGATAAGGCAATTGATTTATTAGATGAGGCTTGTGCTTGTGCATCCTTAAAAAGCAAAGAACTTACAGAGTATGCTAAGCTTAACAATCAGCTTAAACTGCTTGTTAATGAGGAAACTAAACTCGAAGAAGTAAGTGAGAATACAGATTTTGAAAGAATTGCAACAGTTAAAGCTGATTTAATAAAAGTGAAAGATAAATTGAAAACTCTTGAACTAATCGTTAAAAACGTAAAAGTTGAGGTTGATGATCTTGCAAAGGTTATAGAACTTTGTACAGGAATTCCATCAGCTAAGATAGAACAAAATGATTATAAAAAAATAATTAATCTAGAAGATGAACTAAAAAAACATATCATAGGTCAAGACGATGCTGTAAAGGCGGTTACCTTGGCAATTAAAAGAAACAGATTACAGCTTTCCGTGAAGAAAAGACCAGCATCTTTTATATTTGTTGGCCCAACCGGTGTGGGAAAAACTGAACTTGTAAAAGTGCTTTCAACAACGTTATTTGATTCGGTAGATCCTATAATAAGACTTGATATGTCTGAATTTATGGAGAAACATGCAGTTTCGCGTTTGGTTGGTTCACCGCCAGGATACGTTGGATATGATGACGCGGGACAGCTTACTGAAAAAGTTAGACGTAAACCATATTCTGTAGTGCTTTTTGATGAAATTGAAAAGGCACACCCAGATGTAATGAATATACTTCTACAAATACTTGATGAAGGCAAAGTAACTGACGCTCATGGCAGAAACGTTAACTTTGAAAATACGGTTATAATTATGACTTCAAATGCTGGTTCAAACGATAAGGGTAACACTCTGGGTTTTAACAAAGCTCCAAACGAGATTGCTAAAGAAAAGGCTTTGAAAGCATTATCAGAATTTTTAAGACCTGAATTTTTAGGTAGAATTGATGAAGTGATTGTCTTTAATCAACTGACAAACAACGATATGCAGAATATTTCAAAAATACTATTAGAAGAATTAAAATCAGCTTTACTTGAAAAAAATATACAACTATGTTATGATGATCTTGTTACTAGAAAAATAGCAGATCTAGCAGATGGTGGAAAATTCAATGCAAGGGATATTCGTAAAGTAATACGAAAAGAAGTTGAAGACAAAATAGCTGGGCTGCTTATTGATAATTTTGATAAAAAGATTAATGCAATATCGCTTACTGCAAATGAAGTAGGTATCGTGCTGACATCTGTGTAGTTAATAACCTGTTATTTAGTAAAAACATTTGTGCATTTATGTATAAATGTTTTTACTAATATAACCAAATGCAATTAACAATAAAGGTGAAAATATGAAGAAAAAAATAGCATTCCTATGTGCTATAATGATAGCAACTTTAACAAGTTGCAGTTTAACAGACAAACCTTATAACACTGAAATCTTTGTTATGAGCACATATGTTACCCAACAAACATATGGAAAAAATAATAAGATAGCATCTGAAAACGTAAATGCTCTTTTAATAGACTTAGAAAATCAGCTGTCATTATTTATTGACGGCTCAGATATAGATCGAATTAATAAAAACGCAGGGTTATCTGCTGTAAAGGTAAATAGCTATACATTTGAATTGGTGAAAACG